>JBOGHQ010000394.1:0-4251 GCA_050744785.1 Acidimicrobiales bacterium
GCCCGGGTGGCCGCGGTCGCCCGCCGCGGCGCAAGGGTGGCCGGCGCCGGCGGCCCCTGGAAGAGCTGGAGCCGTTCGACCCCAGCAAGGGCTACCTGCCGTCGAGCCTCCCCGTCCCCACCGGCGAGATCATCGTGGAGCGGGGCTCCACAGCCCAGGACCTCGGCCCCAAGCTGAACCGCTCGGCCGGCGACATCGTCCGGTTCCTGTTCCTCCAGGGGGACATGATCACGGCCACCTCGCCCCTGTCCGACGAGGCCATCGAGCTGTTCGCGGCGGAGGTGGGCGCCGAGGTTCGCCTCGTCGATCCGGGCGAGGAGAAGGAGGCCGCCCTCCAGCGCAAGTACTTCGACGAGGACGACGACGACGAGGACGAGTCCCTCCTGCGGCCTCGCCCGCCCATCATCACCGTGATGGGCCACGTGGACCACGGCAAGACCATGCTCCTCGACCGCATCCGCGAGACCAACGTCGTGTCCGGCGAAGCGGGTGGCATCACCCAGCACATCGGCGCCTACCAGGTCGAGAAGGACGGCAGGCTCATCACCTTCATCGACACGCCGGGCCACGAGGCCTTCACCGCCATGCGGGCGCGGGGCGCCAACGTCACCGACATCGTGGTGCTGGTGGTCGCCGCCGACGACGGCGTCATGCCGCAGACGATCGAGGCCCTCAACCACGCCCGGTCGGCCGACGTCCCGATCGTGGTGGCCATCAACAAGATCGACCGGGAGGAAGCCGACCCCAACCGGGTCATGCAGCAGCTCTCCGATCAGGGGCTCACCCCCGAACGGTGGGGCGGCGACACCATCATGGTGGAGCTGTCGGCCCTGCAGAACCTGGGCATCGACGACCTGCTGGAGCAGCTGCTCCTGGTGGCCGAGGTCCAGATCCCCGACGAGCTCGTGGCCAACCCCGAGGCCCGGGCCCGCGGTGCGGTGCTGGAGGCCAACCTCGACCCGGGCATGGGACCGGTGGCCACCGTGATGGTGGAGAGCGGCACCTTGCGGGTCGGCGACGCCATCGTGGCCGGCGCGGCGTGGGGCCGGGTGCGGGCCATGCTCGACGACCGCGGCGACAAGACCAAGGAGGCCCCGCCCGCCACCCCGGTGCAGGTGCTCGGGTTCTCCGACGTGCCGAGCGCGGGGGACGACTTCCGGGTCACCGCCTCCGACAAGGCGGCGCGCGACATCGCCGAACAACGGGGCCAGCGCTTCCGCAGTGCCGACCTGCGCAAGACGCCGTCCATGGCCGGCACCACCGCCCGCCTGGAGGACATCTTCGAGCAGATCCAGCGGGGCGAGACGGCCACCCTCAACCTCATCCTCAAGGCCGACGTGCAGGGCTCGCTCGAGGCCGTCACCGAGAGCCTCAGGAAGCGGGAGCGGGACGAGGTGAAGCTCAGCTTCGTGCACCGAGCCGTCGGCGGCATCACTGAGAACGACGTCCAGCTGGCCGCCGCCTCCAATGCCACCATCATCGGCTTCAACGTGAGGCCGGACCGCAAGGCCCGCGCCCAGGCCGAGGCCGAGAACGTCGACATCCGCACCTACGAGATCATCTACAAGCTGATCGAGGACATCGAAGCGGCCATGGTCGGCATGCTGGCTCCCGAGTACGAGGAGGTCGTCACCGGCGAGGCCGAGGTCCGCGAGGTGTTCAGCGTGCCGCGGGTGGGCAGGGTGGCCGGCTGCTACGTCCGCAGCGGTGTCATCACCCGCGGCACCAAGGTTCGCTTCCTGCGGGAGGGCGTGGTCATCTGGAACGGGACCATCAGCTCCCTCAAGCGGTTCAAGGACGACGTCCGCGAGGTCCAGACCGGCTTCGAGTGCGGCATCGGGCTGTCGGACTTCCAGGACCTCAAATCGGAGGACATCATCGAGACCTACGAGGAGCGCGAGGTCCCACGCACGTAGCCCACCTGCGGGTCGAGCTGCACCTGCCGTCGAGCCACTCGCTGAAGCAGAAGCGGGCCGTGGTCAAGCCGATCCTGGAGGGCGCGAGGCGGCGCTACCAGGTGGCCGCGGCCGAGGTCGGCGCCCAGGAGAAGTGGCAGCGGGCCGTGCTGGGCTTCGCCGCCGTCGGCCCCGATGCCGGCCACGTGGCCGAGGTCCTGGCCGCGGTGGAGCGCTTCGTGTGGTCCTTCCCGGAGGCCGACGTCCTCTCCTCCGGCGTGGCGTTCGCCGACAGCGAGGACGTCGATGCGTGACCGCGGTGGCGGCCGCCGGTTCCCCCGTATGGCGAGGGTCAACGAGCTGGTGCGCGAGGTCGTGGCCGAGGAGATCGAGCGCCTCTCCGACGGCGACGACCGCCTGGCCATGCTCACCGTCACCGCCGTCGACGTGGACCCCGACCTCCGCCACGCCAAGGTGCTGCTCAGTTCGCTGCCGCCTGGTGCCGAAGAAGCTCTGGACGAGCACCGGGTGCGGATCCAGGCGGCGATCAACCGCCAGGCCCGCCTCAAGCGGACGCCTCAACTTTCCTTCGCGGCCGACCCTGCGGTAGAGAGTGGGAGGCGAGTGGAGGACATTCTGCGGGACCTGCGGAAGGCGGAGGCGGACGATGCCGGCAGATGAGTTGGCGAGCGAGATCGACCAGGCGGCCGAGGCGATCCTGGCCGCACCCAAACTGGCCCTGGCCTGCCATGTGAGCCCGGATGGCGACGCCCTCGGCTCCCTGCTCGGGCTGTTCCATCTGGCCCGCGCCCACGGGAGGCCGGCGGTGGCATCGTGGTCCGAGCCGTTCGAGATCGGCCACCACTACCGCTTCCTGCCCGGGCTGGACCGCGCCATCAAGCCGGGCGACTTCCCCGACCAGCCCGACGTGATGCTGACCTTCGACTGCGGATCGATCGATCGCCTGGGCCAGCTGGCCGACGCAGCCCGGTCGGCGCGGGAGCTGATCGTGGTCGACCACCACGCCACCAACGACCGCTACGGCACGATCAACGTGATCGACGCCGGCTCGGCCGCCACCGCGGTGTTGGTACGCCGCCTGGCCGACCGCCTCGGGTGGTCGTTGAACCGCGACGCCGCCATCTGCCTGTACACCGGGCTGGTCACCGACACGGGCCGGTTCCAGTACTCCAACACCACCACCGAGGTGTTCGCCCTGGCCGAGGAGCTGGCCTCCTACGACCTGCCCATCGCGGCCATGAGCCGCCAGCTGTTCGAGGAGCACCGCTTCGACTACCTCCAGCTGGTGGGGGAGTGCATCGCCCGCGCCGAGTTGGACCGGGACCTGCACTTCGTGGCCACGTGGGTCACCGATGACGACCTCCGCACCCACGGGGTGCGGCTGGAGGAGACCGAGGGCCTCATCGACCTCGTCCGGCGCGCCGCCGAGGCCGAGGTGTCCTGCGTGCTGAAGGAGACGCCGGAGGGGATCCGGGTGTCCCTGCGGGCGGCCAGCGATGCCGACGTGGCGGCCCTGGCGGCCCGGTTCGGCGGCGGTGGCCACCGCTACGCGGCCGGCTTCGTGGCCCCTGGCACCATCGCCGAGGTCCTGGCCGGCCTGCGGTCGGTCCTGGCCGACAACCCCCCGCCCGCCCCCGCCGCTTGACCGACCGCGCCGCTGCCCTCCACGGCGTGGCGGTCATCGACAAGCCTGCCGGGTGGACATCGCACGATGTGGTCGCCCGGGCGCGGAAGGTGTTCGGGCAGCGCCGGGTGGGCCACGCCGGCACCCTGGATCCCGGTGCCACCGGCGTGCTGGTGCTGGGGCTGGGCCGGGCCACCCGGCTGCTGCGCTTCGTCACCGACCTCCCCAAGTCCTACCTGGGCGAGGTGGTGCTGGGTACGGCCACCACCACTTTGGACGACCAGGGCGAGGAAACCGGCCGCTGGGACATGGGCGGGGTCACGACTGAGGAGGTCCGGGCCGCGGCGGCCCGGTTCGTGGGGGAGGTCGACCAGGTGCCGCCCATGGTGTCGGCCGTCAAGGTCGGCGGGCAGCGGCTGCACACCCTGGCCCGGGCCGGCGTGGAGGTGGAGCGGGCCCCCCGCCGGGTCACCGTCCACCGCATCGACGTCGAGCCGGCCGCCCAGCCGGGCGTGTTCCGAGTGGAGGTGGACTGCTCGTCGGGCACCTACGTCCGTTCGCTGGCGGCTGACCTGGGCGCCGCCCTGGGCGGCGGTGCGCACCTGCGGAACCTGCGACGCACGGCGGTGGGCCACTTCACCGTGGTCGAGGCCACGCCCCTCGACGAGCTCGGCCCCGACGCGGTGCGGCCGCCGGCCGCCGCCGTCGCCC
>JBOGHQ010000395.1:0-17665 GCA_050744785.1 Acidimicrobiales bacterium
CGTCAAGCCCGAGGGCGATTTTCCGGTTAGCCCCATTCGCCCCTGACGGGGTGGTCGCGTAGGCGAGAAAATGGTGCGGGTTCTTCCGGTCAGGTCGAGGCACTAGGCAGCCCGCCGCCGGGCCGCGTCCAGCAGGGCGGCGCGGGCCATGGCGACGCCTTGGCGCCCGCGCTCCTTGGTCTCGTCGTCGAGGCGCCAGTCGGCCCCCTCGTCCTCCAGCAGGATCAGCTGTCGTTCCATGCCTGCGAGTGTGCCCCCAGGGTGTGACACTCACGCAGCGCGGTCGTACGCCCACGTGTGGTCGTGACGAAATGGAAGGCGCCGGCGCGTGACACGATGTTGCCCGTGACCCGACCTACAGCCCTGCGGCCGGCCCCCGGCACCCGCCGCCCCGCCGTTCCACCCCGCCCCCCAGAGCCCGCCGGAGGAACGTCGTGAACATGGGCGACCAGGCAAAGGCGGCCCTGCTGGTGGTCGTCATTGCCATCATGGGGGTGCTCGGCTACGGGTTGCTGCGCTTCGAGGCAGCCGGCGGGCTCAAGTGCGATGCCCCGCTCCGGGGCGCCGATCCCCGGGAGGAGGTCACCGAGGGCTTCCTGGTCAACCGGGAGGAGCAGGCCTGTAGCGACGAGAGCGGGAGCCGGCTCACCGTGGCCGGCATCGTCGGGATCCTTTACCTCATCATCGGCATGGGCGCCATCTTCATGGGGGAGAGCCCGGTCGAGAAGATGCTCCGGGGGGGCGATCCCGAAGACGTCTTCCCCTCGCCCTCTTAGCGGCACCACCTGGCCGTAGCCCCGTGCCGGGCGGAGCGACCCCTTTGTGGCGAAAAAAGAAGGTTGTGAACTAGGGGCGTCGAACACCTATCTGACCGATGGGGCAGACGGGGATGTCGCCGGCGCTGTACTCGCGCCCGGTCCGGGGTCTGATCGTGGCCGCGCTCACGATCGTCACCTGGGGCGGGTTCCTCGCCGACCCCGCCAGCTCCCCCGCCGCCCTGGCCGCCCAGCCCCGATCGCTGAGCCTCAACGACGAGTTGACGCTCGCCCTCACCGAGCGGATCGTGCAGTTCCGGGCCGTGGCCGCGTCCCGCTCCGAGGCGGGGCCGCCGGTGGTGTGGCCGGCCCGGGGCGCCCTCACCGGCTGGTTCGGTGAGCCACGCGGCGGCCACCGCCACCCCGGCATCGACATCGACGGGGACACCGGCGCGCCGGTCGCCGCCGCCGCGGCGGGCAAGGTGGTGTCGGCCGGTCCCTCGCCGGCCGGCTACGCCGGCTACGGGACGATGGTGATGATCGGCCACGGAGACGGCCTGGTGAGCATCTACGCCCACCTGTCCAGCGTCGCCGTCAAGGCGGGTCAGCAGGTCAACCCGGGCCAGCGCATCGGGGCGGTCGGCACCACCGGCAGCGTCACCGGCTCCCACCTCCACTTCGAGCTGCGGCGCAACGGCGTGGCGGTGGACCCCCGCAGGTGGCTGCCGCCCCGCTGAGGCGACTGCTCACCTCGTCGATGCTTCCCTCCGAGGAGCGATTCCCGCGGTGCCAGTCGCCCTGAACTGGATGGAGGAGGAGGAGCGGACGATGGGATTCGAACCCGCTACCCTCACCTTGGCAAACCGGAGGTCAGCCGCCGTGCAGGGCGGGGCGCGACGGCAGCGGGGCCAGCCGCCGGCCGACCTGGCCGAGCACGACGCCGATGGCCACCCCGCCCAGCACGTCGGATGCATGGTGGATGCGGACGTACACCCGGCTGGTGGCCACGATCACGGCCAGGGCGTAGTACAGCGGCCAGAGCGGGTCGTCGTCGGAGAGCAGGGCGGCGGCGGTGAAGGCAGCGGTGGCGTGCCCGCTCGGGAAGGAACTGGTGCGGGGCCGGCGCAGCGGCAGGGGGCGGTGGACCTCCCATGCCGGGCGGCTGCGCCGGAACACGGACTTGATGCCGATGTTGACCACGCCCGACTCGATGAACACGCCGGTCCCCACCCGCACGGCCGCCTTCCAGTCGTGGTCGGACCGCAGGCCCCGCAGGGCGCCCAGGATCAGCCAGCCGACGCTGTGGTCGAACACCCCCGAGGCCCCGTAGAAGACCCGATCGGCCACCGGATGGCCGCGCAGGTGGTCGAGGGCGGCCTCGACCTGCCGGTCGAAGTCGGCGACGGCGTCGCGAGCGCGCTTGGAGAGCAACGGCATCGGTGGCGGTGACGGGCTAGCCGGGGCCAACGCCGACCGGCAGGGCCGGCTCCGGTACCACCGGGGTGACCGGGCCCGCCGTGAACGCCGGGCAGAGGGACCGGAACGAGCAGTAGCCGCACAGGGCAGAGGGCTGGGGCTGGAAGTCCTCCTCCGAGCAGGCGTGCTCCACCGCCGCCCACACCGCCGAGGTGCGGTTGACCAGGCCCCGCAGCGACTGCTCGCTCGGTACGGCGAGGATGGCCACCGGCTCCCGGAGGTGGAGGAGCTGCACCCGGGCCGGGCGCCGGCCCAGCATCTGCTCGCACAGGTAGGCGTAGAAGCGAACGCCGGCCAGGCCGCGGTTCTCATGGCCGGGGGCCGGGGCCCGGCCGGTCTTGTAGTCGGTGACCACGAGCGAGCCGTCGGGCAGGAGATCGAGGCGGTCGATCACCCCCCGCAGGCGCAGCGACCCCAGCTGGGCCTCCAGCTTCAGCTCCACGCCGATGGCCTCGACCGAGTTGGGGTCCTCGAGGCGGAACAGGTTGGCCACCAGGGCACCGGCGTCTGCCACGAACTCCTCCACACCGTCCCCGTCCAGCGCCAGCCCCGCGAACTCCGGTGACGACGAGAGCTCGTCCCACGCCATCCGCAGCTGGTCCTGCGCCGCAGCCGGGCTGCGCCGGCCGGCGGGGACCGACCAGTACAGGCGTTCCAGGGCCCGGTGTACCAGCGAGCCCTTGGCGGTGGGGGCCGAGGGCACCTCGGGGAGCCCGTCGATGGCCGAGTAGCGGAAGGCGAGGGCGCAGTCGGTGAAGGACGCCACCGCCGAGGGCGAGAGCGAAGGAGGAAGCGGCAGCGCCATCGCTCCCAGGCTAGAGGCAGGGTGTGACGGCCTCGGGGACCGCGGTCGGGTCCCCTCCGGGGGTGTGCTGGCACCCCCTCCGAAGATGCCGGGTACCACGGTTCCCTGGGACTGCGGCGCCGGCCAGTATTTCGCGGTGGCAACGGGGGCAAGCGGGACAGGGATCGGAATCGAGGGGGGCAACGCCGCCGTCCTCACCGTCCTGTTCACCGACATCGAAGGGTCGACAGCACTGACGGAGCGGCTCGGCGACGAGCTGTGGGTCGAGGTGCTGTCGGCCCACGATGCCGTTGTGCGCCAGGCCCTGCGAGCGCACCGCGGCCGGGAGGTCAAGACCCTCGGGGACGGGTTCGTGGCCGTGTTCGGCCGGGCACATCAGGCCGTGGCCGCCGCCCACCAGCTCCAGGCCGGCATGGCCGCCGTGGTCGTGCCGGGTGTCCCCAGAGGCCTCAGCATCCGGGTGGGCATCCACACCGGTCCAGTTGTGTACCGCCATGGCGACGTGCTGGGCCGGAACGTGAACGTGGCCCGCCGCATCGTCTCGGCCGCGTCGGGTGGCCAGATCCTGGTCTCTGCCGCCGTCAAGGTGCTGGCCGATCAGGAGGGCGGTCTGCAGGCGGGCGCACCCACCACGCTGCGCCTGCGGGGCATCGTCGAGCCCCAGGTGGTGTTCGACGTCAGCGTCCCGGAGGCCGGAGCCGGCAACGCCGCCCGTCTCCGCCTCGTCGCCAGCGGCTGAACGCCTCATGGCCACCGGGACCGGGGCCGGCCCCGTTAGCCTCGGGCCATCGACGCGCTCGCCGAGGTTCGTGAGGCCAACCGCGCCTTCTACGAGGCCTTCGAAGCGCGCGATCTCGACGCCATGTCGGCGGTGTGGGAACGCTCCGAACGAGCCCTGTGCACCCACCCCGGCTGGGCCACGCTGCAGGGCTGGGGGGCGGTGGCGTCGTCGTTCTTCGCCCTGTTCCAGAACGCCCAGTCGCTGCAGTTCATCCTCACCCAGGAGCGCATCCACATGCACGACGGCGTGGCCTGGGTGGCCGTGGACGAGAACCTGCTGGGCGACCAGGGCGGCTCCACGGTGGCCGCCGTCAACCTGTTCGTCCGCGATGGCGCCAGCGGACGATGGCAGCTGGTGTGCCACCACGGCTCGGTGGTCAGCTCCACCCCGCCGTCAGAGGGCGGCCCCCAGGAGAACAGCTAGCTCGGCCGCGTTGGTGACCGCGTCGTCGCGGTAGGTGTTGGCGAACAGCACGTGAACCTCGTCGGCGGCGGCGGCCAGCTCCCGCACCGGCCCCACCCAGGCGGCCAGCTCCTCGGTCGAGTAGCGGTAGGCGTAGCGCTCGCCCGTCGAGAGCTCGGGGCCCTCCCAGTTGCCGGGATTGCGGCCGGCCAGGCGCACCACGGCCAGCTCGCTGGTGGTGGCCACCACCGGCGGTCCCTCCAGCGGGTCGACGCAGACGAACCCCAGGTGATGCTCCTCGAGGAAGCCCAGGGTCTCCTCGCAGGTCCGGTCCTCCAGCCAGCTGGGGTTGAAGAGCTCCACCACCAGCGGGTCGTCCGGCAGCTGGGCCCGGGCCTCGCGCAGCAGCGCGCGACCCGTGTCGCCGGGGCGCAGCCAAGGCGGGTAGCGCAGCACCACCGCGCCGAGCCGCCCCGCGTCCCGGAGTGGCCCGAGGGCATGCCGGAAGCGGGCCCAGGCCTCGTTCCGCCCGGCCGGGCTCAGGTGCCCGAGATAGAGGCGGGGCCGGTCCCGCACCTCGGGCCGCACCTCCTCCCGCAGGTCCTCCCACAGCGAGTCCGGGAGGGCGGCGGCACCGGTGAGCAGGGCCCACGCCTGCAAGTCGATGGTGAACCCCTCCGGCGTGCGCTCCGCCCACTGCCGGCACAGGTCCGGTGTGGGGGGGAAGCGGGAGGTGGCGTCGATCTCCACCAGCGGGAAGCGAGAGGCGTAGAAGGCGATGCGCTCGGCCGCCTTCATGGAGCGCCGTGGGTACCAGCGGCTCTCGTGGACCAGCGTCCGCTCGGACCACGAGCTGGCCCCCACCAGGACCCGGGCCGGCGCGGGCGTCGGCGGTAGCGGCGGAGTTGTCGTTTGCTTCCCCCGGTCAGGGGGTAGACCCAGGCCGCCGACCCATGGAGGGGTCTTTTTGGCCATGCGCCTCGTCCTCCAGCTGGAGCTTCCCGCAGATGCCCGCGTTCTCCCGGCCACCCGCCAGGCGGTCGAGGGTTATCTCGCCAACCTCGGCACCGGCGATGAGGAGCGGGCCGACGTCGTCCTGGCCCTCACCGAGGCCTGCGCCAACGCCATCCGCCACGCCTTCCCCCGCCCGGAGGGGGCCTGCTTCCGGCTGGTGACCGTGATCACCGACGCCGACGTCCAGGTCTCGGTCGAGGACGACGGCGTGGGCTTCCACCCCGACGACGTGCCGGATCAGGTCGAGGTTTGGGACACCTCGGGCCGGGGGCTGTTCATCATGAACGAGGTGATGAACCGGGTGGAGCTGGTCTCGCCCACCGAGTCGGGCGGCACTCGGGTGGTGATGAGGAAGGCCCTGTCCCGGGCGCCCGGGTGGTCGCAGGCCGCCGGTTAGCTCCCTCAACCGGGGAACACCTTGAAGGCACGCCGGCGGTCGGCGGCCAGCGCGGCGCGTGCCGCGTTGGCACCGCAGGCGCCGTGGACCCCGCCGCCCGGATGGGCCGAGGCCGAGCCCAGGAACAGGCCCGCCACCGGCGTCTCCGCCCGCCCCAGCCCCGGGATGGGGCGGAACACCAGCTGCTGGTGGAGCTGGGCGGTACCGCCGTTGATGGCCCCGCCCACCAGGTTGGCGTCGGCCGCCTCGAGGCCCCGGGGGGTGAGGACGTGGCGGCCCCGGATGAGGTCCCGGAAGCCGGGGGCCAGCAGCTCGATCTCGCCCTCCATGCGGTCGGCCATGGCGCTGGCCTCGGCCTGGTCCCACGACCCCGTGACGCCGGCGTCGCCGGCGTCGCCCCGTACGTGCTGGGGGACGTGGGTGTAGGCCCACGCCGTGTCCTTGCCCTCGGGGCTGCGGCTGGCGTCGGCCCGCCCCTGCTGGCCCACGATGAGGAACACCGGGTCAGGCACCAGTCCCAGCTGGAGTTGGGCCGCCTGCACGGTGAGGGCGTCCACCCCCTCGGCCACGTGCACCACACCGGCCCGGCGGGCCGGCTCGGCCAGCCACGGGATCGGTCCGTCGAGGGCCCAGTCCACCTTCACGGTGGCGTTGTCCCACTCGAAGTGCTCCAGGGCCCGCACCGTCCGGCCGGGCAGGTGCTCGGCGCCGACCAGGTCGAGGTACAGCGCGGGGGCGGCCACGTCGGCCACGACGGCCCGGGTCGCCTCGACCTCGTCGCCTCCGGCGGTGCGCACCGCCACGGCCCGGCCGCCCTTCACCACCACCGAGGTGACCGCCGCGCCGCACTCCAGGCGGCCGCCGGCCTCCTTCAGGCGGGAGACCAGGGCGTCGGTGATGCGGCCCGCCCCGCCCGCCGGCGTGGGCCAGCCCACCTCCTGGCCCAGCGAGGCCAGGAGCCAGCCGATCATGCCGCCCACCGCCGCCTCCGGGAACACGTCGGTGTGGAGGGCGCAGCCGGCCAGGATGCGGCGAGGGCCGTCGCCGGCGAAGTACTCGTCGCCCAGGCGCCGCACCGGCAGCAGCAGGAACCGGGCCAGGTCCGGCAGCTCCGACGGGCGGGCCCGTGACAGGAACCGCAGGCCGCCCCGGACGGGCGGGAAGGGGGAGAGGAGGCAGTCCAGCAGTGCCCCGCCGACCCGCTCCCAGCGGGCGTAGAGGCGGCGCCAGCCGTCCCCGTCGCCGGGGGCCAGCTCGTCGAAGGAGGCGGCCGTCTCGTCCAGGTCCATGGACAGCACCGGGCAGGAGCCGTCGGAGGTGGGGTGGGCCAGGGCCAGCGGGGCCCGGCACCACTCCAGGCCGTGGGCCTCCAGCCGCAGCTGCCGCAGGACGGGCGAGGCCACGCCCAGGGGGTAGAAGGCGCTGAAGACGTCGTTGATGAACCCGGGCTCGACCAGCTCGGCCGACTTCACCGCCCCGCCCGGCTCGGACTGGGCCTCCAGCACCACCACGTCCCAGCCCCGGTCGGCCAGCAGGTTGGCGGCCACCAGGCCGTTGGGGCCGGCGCCGATCACCACCGCGTCGGGCATGGGTCGAGCGTAGGCGGCTACAACGAGGGGATGGCAGACGGCGGCCGGTGGGGCGTCCAACCCGGCTATCACGACTTTCGCGGCGTGTGGCGAGACGCGCCCGACGACACGGTGCGGGCCGCCCTGGGCGCCATGGGCGCCGGCCGCCAGCCCGAGCCGGCGCCGGCCGGCACGGTTGACCCCGACAGCCCCGTCCACGTCGTGACGCAGGGGGAGCGGCTGGGCCTGGCCGGGCGCTGGTCGCTGCTGACCGAGGACGGCGCCCAGCTGGTCGTGGACGGCGGGCTGCCCGCCGACCTCCCGCCCGGCTACCACCGCCTGCGGCGTGAGGAGGACGGCCACCTGGCCCGGCTGGTGGTGTCGCCGGGCACCTGCGTGCTGCCCGGGGACCGGAGGACCTGGGGCTGGGCCGTCCAGCTGTACGCGGCCCGTTCGCGGTCCAGCTGGGGGATGGGCGACCTGGCCGACCTGGCCCGGCTGGGCCAGTGGTCGGCCGGCCAGGGCGCCGGCATGGCGCTGGTCAACCCGTTGCACGCCGCCCTGCCGGTGGGGCCCCAGCAGGCCAGCCCGTACTCGCCGTCCAGCCGGTGCTTCCGCAGCCCGCTCTACCTCAGGGTGGAGGACGTGCCCGAGGCCGCCTCCCTCGGCCCGGAGCTGGCGCCGCTGGCCGCCGCCGGCCGGGCCCTGAACGAGCGGCGCCACATCGACCGGGACGAGGTGTGGCGGCTCAAGTCGGAAGCTCTGTGGAAGGCATGGGCCCGCTTCCAGGGCGACCCCGGGTTCGACCGCTACCTCGAGCAGGAGGGCCCGGCCCTGGCCGGCTTCGCCACGTTCTGCGTGCTGGCCGAGGAGCACGGCGTGCCCTGGAGCGAGTGGCCGCCCGGGTTGCGCCACCCCGACAGCCCGGACGTGGTGGCCTTCGTGGCCCGGGCCTACGGCCGGGTCCGCTTCCACCAGTGGCTCCAGTGGCACCTGGACCGCCAGCTGGCCCGGGCCGGGGAGGCGGTGGGCGTGGTGCAGGACCTGGCCATCGGGGTGGGCCCGGCCGGCGCCGACGCCTGGTACTGGCAGGAGTGCTTCGCCCTGGACATGCGGGTGGGGGCCCCACCGGACGAGTTCGCCGCCGAGGGCCAGGACTGGGGCCTGCCGCCCTTCGACCCCTGGCAGCTGCGGGCCGCCGCCTACGAGCCGTTCATCGCCACCCTGCGGGCCGCCCTCCGCCACGCCGGCGGGGTGCGGATCGACCACGTGATGGGCCTGTTCCGCCTGTTCTGGGTGCCGGCCGGGTCCAGCCCGGCGGAGGGCGTGTACGTGTCGTACCCGTGGAAGGACCTGCTCGGGATCCTGGCCCTGGAGAGCCACCGGGCCGGGGCGTGGGTGGTGGGGGAGGACCTGGGCACGGTGGAGCCCTTCGTCCGCGAGGAGCTGGCCCGCCGCCGGGTGCTGTCCTACCGGCTGCTGTGGTTCGAGCCGGAGCCACCCCGCTGCTGGCCGGCCCAGTCGCTCGCCGCGGTCACCACCCACGACCTGCCCACGGTGGCCGGCCTGTGGACCGGCGCCGACGAGGCCGAGCAGGTGGAGATCGGCGTGGACCCGAACGCCGAGTCCACGGCGGGCATCCGGGCCCGGCTCCGGAGGTGGACGGGCCTTGACCAGGGCGCGCCGGTGGACAAGGTGGTGCGCCGCAGCTACGAGCTGATGGCCGAGGCGCCCAGCCCGGTGGTGGCCGCCACCCTCGACGACGCCCTGCTCGTCGAAGAGCGCCCCAACGTGCCGGGCACGACGTCGCAGCGGCCCAACTGGTGCCTGGCCCTGCCCCGGTCCCTGGAGGACATCGAGGCCGATCCCGTGGTGGCCGACGTGGCCGCCACCCTCGCCCGCCGCCCACCCCCCACCACTCCCGAGTAAATAAGGTCCGGAATCCGGACCTTATTTACTCGGGAACGAGGCTCGACGTGGACCTGCCGGTGATGCCGCCCGTGTCGCCCATGCTGGCCAAGCTGGCCCGGGAGCTGCCGCCGGCCGGCAAGGTGCTCTACGAGCCCAAGTGGGACGGCTTTCGCTGCATCGTGTTCCGAGACGGCGACGAGGTGGAGCTGGGTAGCCGCAACGAGAAGCCCCTCACCCGGTACTTCCCCGAGGTCGTGGGCGCCGTGAAGGCCGAGTTGCCCGAACGGGTGGTGCTCGACGGCGAGGTCGTCATCGCCGGCGAGCAGGGGCTCGACTTCGAGGCCCTGCTCCAGCGCATCCACCCCGCCGAGTCCCGCGTGCGCAGGCTGGCCGAGGAGACGCCGGCCTCCTTCGTGGCCTTCGACCTGCTGGCCCTGGGCGACCACGACGCCCGGCCGCTGCCCTTCGGCGACCGCCGCTCCCTGCTGGTGAAGGCGCTCGACGGCGCGCGGCCGCCCGTCCACCTCACGCCCTGCACCGAGGACCGGGACACCGCCGCCGACTGGTTCCGGCGCTTCGAGGGGGCCGGGCTGGACGGGGTGATCGCCAAGCCCCTCGACCTGCCCTACCGGCCTGGCGACCGGGCCATGCTGAAGGTGAAGCACGAGCGCACCGCCGACTGCGTGGTGGCCGGCTTCCGGTGGCACAAGAGCGGGCCGGTGGTGGGCTCGCTGCTGCTCGGCCTCTACGACGACCAGGGGGTGTTCCACCACGTCGGGGTCACGGCCTCGTTCTCCATGGCCCGCCGCAGGGAGCTGGTGGGCGAGCTCGAGCCCTACCGGGAGGCGAAGGAGGTGGTCTTCGACGGCCGGGCGCCGGAGGCCCACAGCCGCTGGAAGGCGGGCCGGGACCTGTCCTTCGAGCCGCTGCGCCTGGAGCTGGTGTGCGAAGTGGCCTACGACCACATGGAGGGGAGCCGGTTCCGCCACGCCACCACCTTCCGGCGGTGGCGGCCCGACCGGAATCCGGCGTCGTGCACGTACGGCCAGCTCGACACGGCCGTCCCCGAGGAGCTGGCCGCCGTCTTCGGTGCCGGGACGGGCCGCTGACAGCCCGTCCGGTCCGCCTGAGATAGCGATCGGGCCGCTGCTAGGTTCTGCCGGTACGTCCGGAGGGCGGAAGGGAGACCCGGCGCATGACCATGACCCCACCGAGGCAGAAGGTCGACCGCGACGAGGTCTTCCTCGAGTACACCAAGAGCATCTGCCCGGTGTGCAAGACGGTCGTGGACGCCGAGGTCAACGTCAAGGACAACCGGGTCTTCCTCCGCAAGCGCTGCACCGAGCACGGGAAGTTCGAGGCCCTGCTCTACAGCGACGCCGAGATGTACTTCTCCTCCCTCCGGTACAACAAGCCGGGCACCTACCCGCTGGAGACCCAGACCGAGGTGAAGGACGGCTGCCCGCTGGACTGCGGGCTCTGCCCGGAGCACAAGCAGCACGCCTGCCTGGGCATCATCGAGGTCAACAGCGGCTGCAACCTTGACTGCCCCATCTGCTTCGCCGACTCCGGCCACCAGCCCGACGGCTTCAGCCTCACCCGGGACCAGGTGGAGGCGGGCCTTGACGCGTTCGTGCGCGCCGAGGGCGACCCCGAAGTGGTGATGTTCTCCGGCGGCGAGCCCACCATCCACCCCGAGATCCTCGACTTCATCAAGATGGCGCAGGACAAGGGCGTGCACATGGTGACGCTCAACACCAACGGCATCCGCCTGGCCCACGACCGCAACTTCGTGCGCCAGCTGGCCGAGCTCAAGCCCACCATCTACATGCAGTTCGACGGCTTCGACCCCGACACCCACATGAAGATCCGGGGCCGGGACCTGCGAGAAGCCAAGCAGAAGGCCCTCGACAACTGCGCCGAGTTCGGCCTGGGTGTCTCGCTGGTGGCGGCCATCGAGAAGGGCCTGAACGAGCACGAGCTGGGCGACATCCTGCGCTTCGGCGTGCAGCACCCGGCCGTGCGCTCGGTGGCCTACCAGCCGGTGACCCACTCCGGTCGCCACGTGGAGTTCGACCCCATGCAGCGGCTCACCAACGCCGACATCATCCACGGCCTGGTGGACCAGTGCAACGACTGGTTCAAGCTCTCCGACTTCGTGCCGGTGCCGTGCTGCTTCCCGACCTGCCGCAGCATCACCTACCTGCTCGTCGACGACGACGTGGTGGTCCCCATCCCCCGGCTGGTGGAGGTGGACGACTACCTCGACTACGTGAGCAACCGGGTGATGCCCGACATGAGCGTGCGGGGCGCGCTGGAGAAGCTGTGGTCGGCCTCGGCCGTGCCGGGCTCCGACGGCAACACCACCAGCCAGCTGGAGTGCGCCACCTGTGGCATCGACCTGCCCGAGGCCCTGAAGGACCTGGCCGACAAGTCGTTCATGGTGGTGATCCAGGACTTCCAGGACCCCTACACCCTCAACGTGAAGGCCCTCATGAAGTGCTGCGTGGAGGAGATCACGCCCGACGGCCGGCTCATCCCCTTCTGCGCCTACAACTCGGTGGGGTACCGGGAGGAGATCCGGGAGCAGCTGAGCGGCGCCTTCGTGCCCACCATCGTCCCCAACGCCACCGAGCTGCAGCCCATCCTGCTCACCACCAAGTACGGCTCGAAGACCTTCGGCGACGGCGGCGACGGCGGCGCTCACACGCCGGCCGACGCCACGAACGTGGGCCAGCGGCTCCGGTGACCACCACCGGCCACTCCAGTCCGGCCGAAGCGGCTGCCGAGGACGTCAAGCTGTGCTGCGCCTCCGCCTACCAGCACGACGCGGTGGCCCTGATCCTGGGCGAGTCCTACCACCCGGGCGGCCTCGACCTCACCCGCCGGCTGGCCCGGGCGATCGACCTGCGGTCCGGGCAGCAGGTGCTGGACGTGGCCAGCGGGCCCGGTGCCACCGCCTTCCTCCTGGCCGCCGAGTTCGGCGTGTCGGTGGAGGGCGTCGACCTGGGCGAGCAGTCGGTGGCAAGCGCCAACGCCAAGGCGGCCACCAACGGCCTGGCCGAGCGGGCCCGCTTCACGGTCGGCGACGCCGAGCGCCTCCCCCTCGGGGACGAGTCGGTGGACGCGGTGGTGTGCGAGTGCGCCTTCTGCACCTTCCCCGACAAGGCCACGGCCGCGGCCGAGATGGCCCGGGTGCTCAAGCCGGGCGGGCGCGTCGGCATCACCGACGTGACGCTCGACCCCACCCGCCTGCACGAGGAGCTGAAGACGGTGGCCGGCTGGGTGGCCTGCCTGGCCGACGCCCGCCCGGTCGACCAGTACGTCGAACTGCTGGCCGGGGCCGGCCTGAACGTCACCCTCCAGGAGTCCCACGACGCCGCCCTGGCCGGGATGATCGAGCAGATCGACGCCCGTCTCATCGCCTTCCGCATGGCCAAGCTGGCGGCCCTGGACGGCATCGACTTCGACACCGCCCGCCAGCGGGTGGCCCTCGCCGCCCAGGCCGTCCGCGACGGCATCGCCGGCTACACCCTTCTGGTCGCCGAGAAGGCCTGAGCGCCGCCGGTCCGGGTCGCCGAGGCGACCTACGAAACGTCGAACTCGTTGCCCTCGGGGTCGACGAGCAGGGCCCACCGGCCCTCCTCGCCGTCGTGGACGCCGACGACGCGGGCCCCGAGGGCCACGAGCCGCTCCACCTCGGCGTCCTGGTGCTCGGGCCCGACGAGGAGATCGAGGTGGACGCGGTTCTTCACGGTCTTGGCCTCCGGGACGGCCTGGAACAGGATGCGCCGCCCGGTCCCCGCCCCCCGCTCGTCGACGGGGTCGTCCGGGTGCCGCAGCGAGGCCATTGACCGCCAGCGCCGCTGGCCGTCGATCTCGACGGTGTACTCCGCAGGCACGTGGCCGGCGTCGACCAGGCCGGTGACGAAGGCATCGAGGTCCTCGTGCTCGTAGTGGAGCGCCTCGGCCCAGAACGCAGCCAGCCGGTGAGGGCCCGAGGCATCGAAGACGACCTGAGTGCGGAGAGCGGCCATGCGTCAGCGTCGCGCGGGAAGGGGCGTCAGGCGAAGCGGGCGAACAGCTCGGTCAGCTCGTCGGCCAGGCTGCCCGGCATCGTGTAGTTCGAGGTATCCCGGATCTGCTCGAAGTTGTCCCGGACGGCCTCGATGGTGAGGTCGGGGTCGAAGTGGCCCTGGGTGAGGCCGGTGAAGAAGCGCGACACCCGGCCACCGCCGGCGGCGAAGACCTCGCCCGACACCGGGCAATCCTCGTGGCACAGCCAGGCCACCACCGGCGAGACCAGAGCGGGGCGGAGACGGTCGGCGGCGGCGGCCAGCATGTGCTCGGTCATGCGGGTGGCGGCGATGGGGGCGATGGCGTTGGCCTTGATGCCGTACTTGGCGCCCTCGGCGGCGAGGACGCGGACGAGGCCGACCACGCCCATCTTGGCCGCGCCGTAGTTGGTCTGGCCGAAGTTCCCCAAGATCCCTGAGCTGGACGAGGTCACCACGACCCTGCCGTAGCCCTGCTCCCGCATCCGGATCCAGGCCGGGCGGGTAACCCAAAAGCTCCCCTTGAGGTGGACGTCGAGGATGGGGTCGAGCAGTTCCGGCGTCATGTGGTGGAAGGCCTTGTCCCGCAGGATGCCGGCGTTGTTGACGACGACGTCGACCCGGCCGAAGGCCTCGAGGGCGGCGGCCACGATGGCCTCGCCGCCGTCCGGCGTGGCCACGGTGTTGGTGTCGGCCACGGCCACGCCGCCCAGGGCTTCGATCTCCCGAGCGGTGCGGGCGGCGGGCCCCCCGGCCTCGCCCTCGCCGCTGACCGCCGTACCGAGGTCGTTCACCACCACGCTGGCCCCCCGTGCCGCCAGCAGCAGGGCGTGCTCCCGCCCCAGGCCGCCGCCGGCGCCGGTGACGATGGCCACCCTTCCGTCAAACCCCAGGTCGCTCATGGGTCGAGCGTAGGGGTACGGCGGCGATCGTCGGGCACGAGGGGGGTTGGAGTTCGCTCAGGGCTTGCTACCCTTTGCACTGCGTCGCTCGGGGGAGGGTGGGGCGCGCGCCAGCGCCCGCTCGACGGGTGCTCGGCCGGCGGAACACGGGAACCGGAGGAATCAATGACGATCCTGCATGCCGACGCGGTCGCCACCACGCGACCCCAGCGGGCCTCGGAGGCGGCCGGCGGCTGATGCGGCTGGCCGGGCGCCTCCTGGCCGCCCTCGGGGTGGCCTCCATCACGCTGGCCGGCGTGGCGCCGGCGCGCGCCCAGGTGCCCGACGACACCACCACGACGACGACCACGTTGCCGCCCGAGGAGCCGGTGCCCACCACCGCCCCGGCGCCCGACGACCTGGCGCCTACCACCACCCTGCCGCCGCCGCCGCCCACCACCACCACCACCACCACCACCACGACCGGGCCTCCGCAAGCAGCGCCAACCACGGCGACGGCGACCCCAACCACGGCTCCTGCCCCAGCCGCCCCACCGGCCGTCGGCGGCGACGACGCCGCCGCCCCACCTGGCGCCCTGCCGCCCATCCCGCCCGAGCTCCAGGCCCAGATCGACTCAGTGCGCCGCACGCCGTTCAACAGCAGCGTGAAGCTCCTGGAGGCGCTGGCCCCGCTCCGGGCCATGGGCCTGAGCGAGGAGGAGGCCGTGCAGGCCGGCTTCGGCCGCTTCCCGGTCGGCGGGCGGGCCACCTTCAGCGACGACTGGTGGTTCCCCCGCTTCGTGCCGGCGCTCCACCTCCACGAGGGCACCGACATCTTCGCCCCCTACGGCACCCCGGCCCGGTCCCCGGCCACCGGCGTGCTGGAGCAGACCTTCGGGCTGGTGGGCGGTTTGGCCGTCTACGTGCGCCAGCCCGACGGCACCTACTTCTACCTGGCCCACCTCAGCCGCTACGAGGCGGGACAGGTCTCGGGCCAGACCGTCCAGGCCGGCGACGTGGTGGGCTACGTGGGCGACTCCGGCAACGCCCGGGGCGGCGCTGCGCACATCCACTTCGAGATCCACCCGAAGGGCGGCGGCCCGGTGAACCCGAAGCCCTACCTCGACCTGTGGTTGAGGGAGGCCCTGGACGCCGTGCCGGGCGTGGTGGCGGCGACCGCCCCCCGTGTAGAGGCCCGCGCCACCAGCAAGGTCGCGCCCGAGGAGCAGGACCTGCAGGTGGTGGGACATCGGAGTCTGGGTACCGGCGGGGGGTCGGGTGACGTCGCAGTGGTGGGGGGCACCGCCGTGGTGGCCCGGGGCGAGAGGACGCCGGCTGGGCCCGCCTCCGGCGAGGACGAGTGCGTGGGTGCGGCCACCGTCGTCGACCTGTCCGATCCGGCCGCGCCCGAGGTGGCCGCCACCATCGAGCTGCCCAGAGGCCAGCGGGTGGAGGACGTCGACGCCCTGGCCGTGCGCACCCCGAGCTTCACCGGCGACCTGGCCGCCCTGGCCGTCGCCCCCTGCCGGGACGGGGCCACGGGCCTGGCCTACTACGACGTCTCCGACCCCGAGGAGCCCCGCCTCCTGGGCCGGCTGCTCCACCCGAGGGAGCTGGCCGACACGCCCGGCGCGGCGGGGGCCTGCGCGGAGCGCCTCCGGGGCACCTGCCTGCGCACCAGCCGGGCCGTGGATCTTCAGGTGGACGCCGCCGGGCGGGTGGTGTCGCTGTCGTCGGCCACCGGGACAGGGCGAGGTGCGAGCGAGGTCTACGCCGCCGACGTGAGCGATCCGGGGCGTCCCAGGGCCATCGGGTGGTTCCCAGTCCCCGGCAAGCAGCGGGCCGCCACCGCCGACGACTGCTCGCCGGTGAGCCTCCAGGCGTCCGCCCCCCGCAGTGTGGCCCTCCCCGGCATGGACCTGGCCGGGTTCCGCTGGGAGACCGAGGCCCGGGTCGCCCCCGGTACGGGGCCGGACGGCTCCCGTGCCTACCCCGCGGTGGTGGAGGCCGGCCGGCGCCGCTTCGCCCTCGTGGCCGACGACGCCTGGTGGTCCTCGGCCTGGGCGGTTCGGGTGGACCGGCCCGCCTCGATGTCCGGTGAGCGGGTGGGTTGCGCCCGCTCGGCCGGCGACGGGGCCCAAGCCGGGCCGAGCGCCGGCCGGCTGGTCTACGTGGGCCGGGGATGCCCGGAGCGGCGCCAGCCCGACGGCACCCTCATCCCGGCCGACCCCTACCTGGCCGGCCCGGCCGGTCGCATCGCCGTGGCCGATGCCGCCTTGTCGCCGCTGCAGGCCGACCTCGGCCGCCCGGGCTGCACCCAGGCGGCCCGGCTGGAGCGGGCCCGCCGGGCCGGCGCCCTCGGCCTGGTGGTGGCGGGGAGCTTCCTGGCCGGCGACGACGCTCCTGCCGCCGATCCTTCGGGCACGCCGGGGACCGGACCGGTCCCCGGCGTCCAGCTCCGCAAGCCCGACGGCGACGCCCTACGGGCCGCCCTCTGCCCCGCGGCCGCGGCGGGTGGCTGTGTTCCGGCCGAGGGCCTGACCGCCTCGCTGGTGGAACTGCCCGGCCAGTGGGGCGGCCTCCGTATCCTCGACATCTCCAACCCTGAAGCTCCCCAGCAGGTCGAGGTCTACCGGCCGGCCGGGGCCGCCGCCTCGTCGCCGGCCGACGACGCGGGCTCCTACGCCATCCACTCCGCCGTTGCCGACGGCAGCCGGGTCTACAGCGCCTGGGGCGCGGACGGCTTGCGGGTCCTCGACCTGGCGTCGGGCGAGCCGGTGGAGGCGGCGTCGTTCCTGCCGCCCCGGCCCCTGGACGCCGCCGGTGCCGCCATCCCCGCCCAGGTCACCGGCGTGGACCACACCGACGATCACATCGTCGTCACTGACCTCACCTCGGGCTTGTGGGTGCTCGACAAGCGCCCGCCCGAGGGCACCCGCGGCTACTGGCTGGCCACCGCCGACGGCGGTGTCCACGCCCTGGGTGAGGCGGTGTTCGCCGGCTCGGCCGCGGGCCTGGACCTGGACAGCCCGGTGGTGGCGATGTCCCCGTCGCCCACGGGCATGGGCTACCGCCTGGCCACCGCCGGCGGCGGCGTGTACGCCTTCGGCGACGCCACGTTCGAGGGCTCCCTCGCCGGGGTGGACCGGACCGCCCCGGTGGTGGGCTTGGCGTCCACGCCGTCGGGCCGGGGCTACTGGCTGGTGTCGGCCGACGGCGGCGTAAACGCCTTCGGCGACGCTGCCTTCCTCGGCTCCCTGGCCGCCACCCCGCCCAGCCGGCCCATCGTGGCCGTCGTCGCCTCGCCCACCGGCGAGGGCTACTGGCTGGTGGGCCAGGACGGTGGGGTCTTCGCGTTCGGCGACGCCGAGTACCTGGGGTCGACGGCCAACGCCCCGCCGGCCAGCAACGTCGTGGGCGCCGCGGCCACGCCGTCGGGCCGGGGCTACTGGCTGGCCTCGGCCGACGGCGGCGTGTTCGCCTTCGGCGACGCCGCCTTCAAGGGATCGGTGGCCGACGCCCGCCTCTCCGGCCCCCTCGTCGGGGTGGCACCGGTGACCGGCTACAAGGGCTACTGGCTGGCCTCGGCCGACGGCGGTGTGTACGCCGTCGGCGGCCCC
>JBOGHQ010000396.1:0-4381 GCA_050744785.1 Acidimicrobiales bacterium
GCGACGCTCGGTGGCCTGCGCGTCGCGGAGCCCGGAGGCGTCCCCCTCCAGGGCCCGGTCGGTGGCGGCGCGCAGTTCGGCCCCGGCGTCCAGCACCGCACCGATCAGCTCGGGTCGCTCTCGGGCGACGGCGTCGAGGGCCAGGCCGTCACCGACGGGCGGCGCAGCTTGCCCACCGCGGTGGCGTGGTCTCGGCGGCCCTCGGCCCGGAGCTGCTTGGCCAGCTCGTTGCGGGCGGCGGTGAACTCCTCGGGATCGAGGGCGTAGAGGTCGTGGTCCAGCCGGTCGTCGGCCATGGTGGACATTGTCGCGGTTGCTCCCGGCCGGATCCTCGGTGAGACTCGCCGGCGCGGGCGGGCGCCGGCCCGCCGCTTGCAAGAGGGGACCGCCATGCGATACGAGAAGCTGACCCCGACACTGGCCATGGCCGCCCACGACTTCGAGCGGGGTGGCGTGCGGGCCCTGGAGGTGCACCGGGCCAACCTCGGCCTGGTGTCGGTGGACGACACGCCGAAGCCGGCACGGGTGGTGGTGTTCCTGCACACCGAGCCCGGCGCCGACCTCTCCCATCTGGGCGAGCTGGGCGTGGAGCTCAACGAGCCCGGACCCGCCGGCGGCATGCACACTGGCATAGTGCCGCTGGAACGGCTGGGCGACGTCACCGAGGACCCGGCCGTCACCCGGGTGATCCCGGCCCACCGGCTGCGACCGTTGCTGGACGTGGCCGTTCCGGCCGTGAAGGTGCCGGCCTTGCGCGCCAGCACCGGCCTCACTGGCAAAGGCGTCGTCGTGGGCATCATCGACACCGGCATCGAGGCCGGCCACCCGTCGTTCGCGGGGCGAATCCTCCGAATCTGGGACCAGACCCTGGGCGGGCCGGGCGTCCCGGAGGGCGGGTACGGCGTCGAGCTGTCCGGCCCCACCCTCACGCTGTCGCGCGACACCCACGGCCACGGTACGCACGTGGCCGGCATCGCCGCCGGCGCCGACGAGACCTTCGGCGGCGTGGCGCCCGAGGCGAACCTGCTCATCGTCAAGACCGACCTCATGGATGCCCACATCGCCGACGGCATCCGTTACGTGTTCCGGGTGGCCAAGGAGCTGAAGCGGCCCGCGGTGGTGAACCTCAGCCTGGGCGGCCAGGCCGATGCCCACGACGGCACCGACGCCCTGGCCGCGGTGGTGGACGAGCAGGTGGGCCCGGGCCGCATCGTGTGCTGCGCGGCGGGCAACGCCGGCAACGACAACATCCACGCCCAGGTCCTCATGCGGGAGGGCCGGACCCGCACCATCGCCTTCGCCACCCTCCGGCGCCTTCCCAACGAGCCGGCCTTCGTCGCCGTCTTCAGCGGCTGGTACTCGGGTGACGACGAGGTCGGCGTGGCGGTGGTGTCACCGTCGGACCAGCAGACGCCCTTCCAGCCCGTGCTGACCCAGGGCTCGCCGGTGCGTGACTACGACTTCCCCGGCGAGGGGCTGGTGCGGGTGATCACGCCGGGCCCGGACCCGGCCAACGGCGACCACAACTTCGTGGTGATGATCCAGCCCGATCCCAACCCGACGCCGGCGCCGGGCACCCCACCTAGACCGAGGCGCCCATGGCGGCTGCGCCTCGAGGGCACCAAGGTCACCAGGGGCACGGTGGACGTGTGGAGCGTCGACGACTCGGTGGCCCAGTTCACCGGCCCCGCCGCGGTCGACTCGATGAAGGTCGGCACGCCCGGAGCGGCCACCCACGCCGTCACCCTCGCCTCCTTCACCACCCGGGTGGAGTGGAAGGACATCTTCGGCGAGCCCCACGCCGCCGGCCTGGAGCTGGACGACATCTCCGACTTCAGCAGCGAGGGGCCCCGCCGGGACGGCGCCCGCAAGCCCGACCTGGCTACGCCCGGCGCCATGATCGTGTCGTCGCTGTCGGTGCACTCCGGCGTGCCGCCAGGCGCCCTGGTCGACGACCGCCATACCGTCATGGCCGGGACCAGCATGGCCTGCCCCTTCGCCAGCGGCGTGGTGGCCCTGCTCCTGCAGCGCCAGCCCAAGCTCACCCCGAAGAAGGCCAAATCCCTGCTGCGCAGCAACAGTGCCATCCCCGGCAAGAGGGCAGGCGCCTGGGACCCGAAATGGGGCTACGGCCTGCTCGACGCCGAGCACCTGTAGGGAGCGGCGCGCCGGCAGTGGACTGGTCCAAAATCGACGCCGCCCTGGCCGGCGCCCTGGAGGGCGCCGGCGACCGCCGGCTGGCCGTGTTCGTCCAGGTCGACACCGAGCAGGCCGATCCGGCCGTGCTGGCCGAGTGGGACCTGGCCCCGGCCGGTCCGGCGGGGGTGGCCACCGCGGAGCTGTCGGCCGACGACGTGGCTGTGCTCACCGAGCAGTCCTGGCTCGTGCGCATCCAGCTCTCGCGGCGGCTGCGCCCCCTTGACCGGCCGGACGAGACGTGAGCCGCCGCGCCCTGCCCGCCATGGGCCGGGCCGCCTTGATGGCGGGCGCGTTGCTGACGGCCGGCTGCGGGGGCGGCGGCGACAGCGCCACCGGCCAGACCTCGACCACGATGCCGGGCCGCGAACCCGGTGGGGACACGACCTCCACCACCATCGCCGAGGGGTTCGGACCGGCGACGCTGGTGGGGCAGGTGGCCGACCCGGAGGTGGACGAGAGCAGCGGGCTGGCCGCGTCCCGGCGCAGCCCCGGCCTCCTCTGGACCCACAACGACTCGGGCGACGAGCCCCGGCTGTACTGCCTCACCGGCCGGGGAGCGAGCTGCGGCACCTGGACCGTGGCCGGTGCCGACGCCTTCGACTGGGAGGACATGGCCGCCGGCCCCGGGCCGGCGGCAGGGGAGCACTATCTCTACCTGGGCGACATCGGCGACAACCGGTCGACCCGTGCGAACGTGGTCGTCTACCGGGTCCGGGAGCCTGTGGCGGATGCCGCCGCTGGTGGCGCCGCCGCCTCCACCTCGGCGGCCGAGGCCCTGACCCTGCGCTACGCCGACGGGCCCCACGACGCCGAGGCCCTCATGGCCCACCCCGCCACCGGTGACCTCTACATCGTGACCAAGGCCCTCAGCAGCGGCGGGGTCTACAAGGCCCCCGCCGGCACGAGCCTGCTCACCCGGGTGGCCGGTATCGACCTGGGGCCGGGTGAGGCGGTCACGGGCGGCGACATCTCGCCCGACGGCCGGCGGGTGACGTTGAGCACCTACCGGCGGGGCTACGAGCTGTCCCTGCCTGCCGGCGCCGGCGACCTCGACACGGTCTGGTCGCAGCCCCCTGTCCCGGTGGACCTGGGGGTCAGGGCCCAGGGAGAGAGCGTCGCCTACCGGCTCGACGGCAACGGCCTCTTCACGACCAGCGAGAAGCTGCCCGTCCCCATGTACCTGGCCGAGCGGCGGCGGTAGTCGATGGCCGCCGTCGTCCCCATCGACGACCCGGCCGACCCCCGGGTCTCCGATTACCTCAGGCTCACCGACCCGGACCTCCGGCGGCGCCGGGAGCAAGGGGAGGGGGACGGTGGGTTCTTCATCGCCGAGGGCCTGGGTGTCATCCGCCAGCTGCTGCGGGCTCCGTACCGGGTGCGGTCCCTGCTCCTCACGCCGGCCCGGCTCGAGGCCCTGGAGGCGGAGTTGGCCGGCGTCGATGCGCCGGTGTACGTGGGCGCGCCGGAGGTGGTGAACGGCGTGACCGGCTTCCACCTTCACCGGGGAGCGGTGGCGTCGGCCCACCGGGAGCCGCTGCCGGACGCCCTCGGGCTGGCGGGGGCGGCCGACCTGGTGGTGGCGGCCGAGGGCGTCAACGACCACGAGAACCTGGGAGCGCTGTTCCGCAACGCGGCCGCCTTCGCCACCGGCGCCTTCCTGCTCGATCCCACCACCGCCGACCCCCTCTACCGGCGGTCGATCCGCGTCTCCATGGGCCAGGTCCTGCACGTCCCCTTCGCCCGGGCCCGGCCGTGGCCCGAAGCGCTGGCCCAGCTGCAGCACCTCGGTTTCGAGGTGCTGGCCCTCGCGCCGGCGCCCGGCGGCGTGGACGTGCGCGAGGTCGAGCCCCGACCCCGGCAGGTGGTACTGGTTGGGGCGGAGGGACCGGGCTTGTCGCGCTCGGCGCTGGCCGTTGCCGACCGCCGCGTCCGGATCCCGCTGGCCGTGGGGGTCGACTCGCTCAACGTGGCCACCGCTGCCGCCGTGGCCCTCCACCACCTGTCGCGCGTGACCGATTAGTGCCGTCGCGCACATATGCCCAAGTTGGGTAGGTGAGCAGGGACAGATCCGGGGGAAGGAGAACTCTTGCTCATGAAGGCGCCCAGCACGCAGCCGCACCGGGAGAGCCGGCGCCCGCCGGAGCCCCTGCGGCCTCTGCCGGCCCGCCGGGCCGGCGTGGGC
>JBOGHQ010000397.1:0-22395 GCA_050744785.1 Acidimicrobiales bacterium
CATTGCCGGAGCCGAGGATGGCCGCCTACGGCGGCGGGAGCGGCCACCGGCGTTTGACGCTCACACGGGCTCGAGGGCAGCTCGGAAGAAGGCGCGGACGTGCTCGAGGCGGCGTTCCATGGCGGCCGCGGCGAGCGGGTCACGGTCGATCAGTGACTCCAGGAACGGCAGGTCGCTGAAGTAGCTGAGCAGGGCCCCGTAGCCGGTGAGCAGGAGCTGCTCGGGGTCGTGGCGACGGAACCGGCCCGCGTCCATCTCCTTCTCGAAGAAGGTGCAGGCCCGGTCGAAGAGCGGTTTGAGGGCCGCCCCCAGGTCGATCCCGAGGTGGTTGCTGCCGTCCAGCGCGGTGCGGCGCACCATGCGCACGAAGTCGGGGTTCTCGGCGAAGAACCGGAAGCCGGCCGTGATGACATGGTCCACCTGGGCCCAGCCGTCGGTGGGTGCCTCGATGGCCTCGTGGACCCGGGCGAACCAGTCGGTCAGCGCGAACTCGAAGACCTGCCGGTACAGCGACTCCTTGTTGGGGAAGTGGTGCAGCAGGCTGGGCCGGCGGATGCCGACGGCGGCGGCGATGTCGTTGAGCGACGTGCCCTCGTAGCCGTACTGGGCGAACAACCGGAGACCTTGGTCGAGGATGGCTTGGCGCGTCGAAGTCGACTCAGGTCCGACCACGCGCGTCACTGCGCCCAATTGCGTCTGGGGGAGTCCATCGTCGCAGTTCGTCAGGTTACGCCCGCGGGTAGGTTGAGGGTGTGAACATCGTCTCGGCCCTGTTCTGCGAAAACCTCAACCTGCGCCAGGTCTCGCCCGGCGGCCCCACCCGCATCGACCTCACCGGCGTGATGTTCTCCCTCAACGCTCCGAGCCCGCCGCCGGTCACCATCGCTCCCCACCTCATCGTCCTCGTCCGCTGCCGCGGGGACGAACCCGGCAACGGCGTCCTCGAGGTCGTGTTCAAGGACGAGACGGGCGAGGAGGTGGCCCGCAACGCCTCGCCGTTCAGCGTGGAGCCGGGCAAGTTCACCTACCGGCTGGTGCGGGGCGAGCTCACCTACAAGGAGCTGAGTACCATCGAGGCCCACTGCCGGGTGGGGCAGGGCCCGTGGACGGTGGTCCCCCTCACCCTGCTCCCACCTGCCGGGTAGGAGCCCACCGTGCCGTTCTCCGCCGCCCTGTCCGAGCACCCGGTGCCGGCCACGGCCGTCGGTGAGGTCGTCGGCCAGGTGCTGGAGGGGCTGGGCCCCGAGCCCGACCTGGCCGTGGTGTTCGTGACCCCGCCCCATGCCGGCGCCCTGGAGGATGTGGCCGGCGCCATCAGAGAGGTCCTCCGGCCCGGGACCCTTTTCGGCTGTGCCGCGGTCTCGGTGGTCGGCACCGGCCGGGAGGTGGAGCAGGGGCCGGGGGTGAGCCTCTGGGCCGGACGGTTCGGCCCCGTCCGGCCCGTTCGCCTCACCGCCGTTCGGGACCTGGACGGCTTCCACGTGGACGGCTGGCCCGAGCAGCCTCCCTTCGAGCCGTCCGCCCTGGTCCTCCTCGCCGACCCCTTCACCTTCCCCGTGGAGACCCTCTACGGCGACCTGGCCGCCCGGTCTCCGGGCCTCCCGGTGGTCGGCGGCAACGCGTCGGCGGCCGTGGGGCCCGGCGGGAACCGGCTGGTGCTCGACGAGGCTGTCCACACGTCCGGCGCGGTGGGCGCCCTCCTCGGGCCGGGCGTGAAGGTGGAAACGGTGGTGTCGCAGGGCTGCCGTCCCATCGGCCGCCCCTACATCGTCACCCGCGCCGAGCAGCACTACGTCTACGAGCTGGGCGGCGCACCGGCCCTCCACCGCCTGGTGCAGATGACCAACCAGGTGATCACCGAGGAGGAGATCGACCTGATCGACAACGGCCTCCATCTGGGCCAGGTCATCGACGAGCACAAGCTCGAGTACGAGCGAGGCGACTTCCTGGTGCGCAACGTCCTCGGCGCCGACCAGTCCAACGGCGCCATCGCCGTCAACGACCTGGTGCCGGTCGGCGCCACCGTGCAGTTCCACGTCCGGGACGCGGCCACCGCCGACGAGGACCTGCGCCATTTGCTGGACGGCCGGCGAGCCGACGGGGCCCTCATGTTCACCTGCAACGGCCGGGGACGGAACCTGTTCGGCGCCCCCGACCACGACGCCGGCGTGCTGGAGGAGCGGGTCGGGGTGCCCGCCGCCGGGTTCTTCGCGGCAGGCGAGTTCGGGCCCGTCGGCGGGCGCAACTTCGTGCACGGCTTCACCGCCTCCATCGCCCTGTTCCGGGACGCCTGAGAAGGCGCCGAGGCCATTTTCCGCCCTCCCGGCCCGCTCACTAGGGTGGGGCCATGACGGACAGCGCAATCGACACCAGCAAGGACCTCGAGCAACTCGGCATCAACGTCATTCGGGGCCTGGCCATGGATGCCCCGCAGGCCGCGAACTCCGGCCATCCGGGCACGGCGATGGCGCTGGCCCCGCTGGCCCACGTGCTGTGGGCCCGGGTGCTCCGCTACGACCCCACCCAACCCGACTGGCCCGACCGTGACCGCTTCGTCCTCTCCGTCGGGCACGCCTCGATCCTGCTCTACTCGATGCTGTACCTCACCGGGTACGACCTGACCCTGGACGACATCAAGGGCTTCCGCCAGTGGGAGAGCAGGACCCCCGGTCACCCGGAGGTCCACCACACCAAGGGTGTCGAGGTCACCACCGGGCCCCTCGGCCAGGGCTTCGCCAACGCAGTGGGCATGGGCATCGCCGAACGGTGGCTGCGGGCCCAGTTCGGCCCCGAGGTCTGCGACCACCATACCTTCGTGTTCTGCAGCGACGGGGACCTGCAGGAGGGCGTGAGCCACGAGGCCGCCTCCCTGGCCGGCCACCTCGGCCTGGGCCGGCTCATCTACGTCTACGACGACAACCACATCTCCATCGACGGGCCCACCGAGCTCTCCTACAGCGACAACGTTCCCAAGCGGTTCGAGGCCTACGGCTGGCACGTCGACAACATCGGCGAGGTGGCCAACGACACCGACGCCCTGGAAGCGGCCCTGCGCCGGGCCATGGGGGTCGAGGACCAGCCGTCGATGATCGTCCTGCGCAGCCACATCGGCTACCCCTCGCCGAAGTACACCGACACCGCCGCCGCCCACGGCAACCCGATGGGCGAGGACGAGATCCGGGTCACCAAGGAGATACTGGGCCTGCCGCCGGACGAGGCGTTCCACGTCCCCGACGAGGTGCTGCAGATGTACCGGCAGGCCACGGCGCGGGGCCAGGCCATGCGGAAGGAGTGGGAGGCTCGCCTGGAGTCCTGGGACGGCGACCGCAAGCGCTACGAGGCCTGCCTCGACGGCCGGGGCCTCGACGGCTGGGAGGCCAAGCTGCCGACCTTCGAGTCGGGCGAGAAGCTGGCCACCCGCAAGGCCAGCAACAAGTGCCTCCAGGCCGTGGCCGAGGTGGTGCCCGGCCTGATCGCCGGCGGCGCCGACCTCACCGACAACACCGGGACGTTCCTCAAGGAGCACGGCGTCCAGTCCGCGGCCGAGCCCGGCGGGCGGCTCCTGTACTACGGCATCCGCGAGCACGCCATGGGTTCGATCATGAACGGGGCCGCCCTCCACGGCGGCGTCGTTCCCGTGGGCGGCACCTTCTTCATCTTCAGCGACTACATGCGCCCGGCCGTACGGCTGGCCGCCATCAGCGAGGCCAAGGTCATGTACTCCTGGACCCACGACTCTGTGGGCCTCGGCGAGGACGGGCCGACCCACCAGCCCATCGAGCACATCGCCGCCATGCGGGCCATGCCCCGCCTGCGCCTCATCCGGCCCGCCGACGCCAACGAGGTCGCCCACGCCTGGCGCGTGGCGGTCAACAGCGACGGCCCCACCGGGCTCCTGCTCACCCGCCAGGACGTGCCCATCCTGGACGGCACCGCCGACCGGGCCGACGACGTGGCCAGGGGTGCCTACGTGCTCCACCAGGGCGGCTCCGACCCCGACGTGGTCCTCATCGGCACCGGCAGCGAGGTCCACGTGTGCCTGGACGCGGCCGAGCGGCTGGCCGGGGAGGGGGTCGTGGCCCGGGTCGTGTCCATGCCGTCGTGGGGCCTGTTCGAGCAGCAGGACGAGGACTACCAGGAGCTCGTGCTGCCGTCGGACATCCCGACCCTCGCCGTCGAGGCGGCCACCTCCTTCGGGTGGGACCGCTGGGCCGACGACGCGGTGTCCATCGACGGGCGGTTCGGCGCCTCGGCGCCGGGTAAGACCGTGCTGGAGAAGCTGGGATTCACGCCCGAGAACGTGGCGGAACGAGCCAAGGCCCTTCTGGCCGCTCTGGAGGACGAGGAGTGACGCCCGCGAGCCGGTCCGGGGGGGATGAACCGGGCCGGCTCCACCGGCTCTACGCCGAGTACGGGCAAAGCCCCTGGGTCGACAACCTCACCCGCCCGATGCTCATGTCGGGGCGGCTCAGCCAGCTGGTGGCGGACGGGATCCGCGGCGTCACCTCCAACCCCACGATCTTCGCCAAGGCCTTCGCACAGGGCACCACCTACGACGCCAAGTTCACCGACCTCATCAAGGTCCACACCGTCGAGGCCGCCTACTGGGAGCTGGTCATCGAGGACGTCTCGGCCGCCCTGGACGTGCTCGAGCCGGTCCACCAGGACAGCGGCGGCCGCGACGGCTTCGTCTCGCTGGAGGTGTCGCCTTCCATCGCCTACGACGCCGAGGCCACGGTCAAGGCGGCCAGCTGGCTCCACTCCCGTATCGACCGCAGCAACCTCCTGGTGAAGATCCCGGCCACCGAGCCGGGCGTCGAGGCCATCCACCGCATGGTGGCCACGGGCGCCGACATCAACGTCACCCTGATCTTCGGCCTGGACCGCTACGACGCCGTCATCGAGGCCTTCTTGTCCGGGCTGGAGCAGGTGGAGGGCGACCTCTCCGGCGTGCAGGGCGTGGCCTCGTTCTTCGTCAGCCGGGTGGACACCCTCGTCGACCGCCGCTTGGAGGCCATCGGCTCGCCGGAGGCGCTGGCCGTACGGGGCGAGGTCGCCGTGGCCCAGGCCAGGCTGGCCTACCAGCTCTTCTGCCGCCGCTTCTCGGGCCCCCGATGGGAGGCCCTGGCGGCGAGGGGGGCCTGCCCCCAGCGGCCGCTGTGGGCGTCCACGTCCACCAAGAACCCGAGCTACCCGGACCTGCTCTACGTCGACAGCCTCATCGGGCCGGACACGGTCAACACCCTGCCGGAACCCACCATCGGAGCCTTCCTCGACCACGGCATCCTGGCCCGCACCGTCGAGCAGGACGTGGACGACGCCCGGCGCAGGCTGGACCGGGTGCAGGAGTTGGGCGTCGACATGGACGACGTGGCCCGCGTGCTCGAGGAGGAGGGAGTGGCGTCGTTCGCCAAGTCCTATGACGAGGTCGTCCAGGTCCTCACCGACGAGGCCAACGCCCTCGGCGATGGCACCGCGTGACGATGTCCACCCAGGTCACCTCGGAGGTCCTCGCCCGCCTCCTCGCCCGTGATGCCACGCTGTGGCCCGCCGGCAACGTGTCGCCCCACCGGCTGGGCTGGCTGACGGTCCACGAGCGCATGCGCGAGGAGGCGGCCGATCTGATGGCCTGGGCCGCCACCATTGCCGCCGAGCGGATCATCCTGCTCGGCATGGGCGGCTCGTCCCTGGGCCCCGAGGTCCTCCGGGCCGCGGTGGGCTCCGACCGCCTCGTCGTGCTCGACACCACCGAGCCGAGGACCGTGGCCGGCACCGGCCTCGACGACGCCTTCGTGCTGGTGTCCTCCAAGTCCGGCACGACCCTCGAGGTGATGGCCCTGCTGGCCTACTGCCGGGAGCGGGTCCCCGACGGCCGGCGGTACGCCGCCATCACCGACCCGGGGACGCCGCTGGCCGAGATGGCCGCCGACGCCGGCTTCGCCCGGCTGTTCCTCAACCCACCCGACATCGGCGGCCGGTACTCGGTGCTCTCCTACTTCGGGCTGGTGCCGGCCGCCCTCTGCGGTGTGGACGTGGCGGCTCTGTGCGATCGGGCGGCGACGGTCGACCGCGAGGCAACGGTGGCCCTGGGCCTGGAGATGGGCGCCGCCGCCCGGCAGGGCAGGGACAAGGTCACCGTGGTGGTGCCGGAGCGCTTCGCCGAGTTCGGCTTGTGGGTGGAGCAGCTGGTGGCCGAGTCCACGGGGAAGAACGGGGCCGGCTGCATCCCGGTGCCCACCACCGAGGTGGAGCCGGGAGAAGACCGCTTCGTCGTGGCCCTCGACCTCGAGGACCCGATGGAGCTCGGAGCCGAGTTCTACCGGTGGGAGCTGGCCGTGGCCGCCGCCGGCCACGCCCTCGGGGTGGACCCGTTCGACGAGCCGAACGTGGCGGAGGCCAAGGCCAACACCGCCAAGGTGCTGGCCAACCTGCCCCTGCCGGAAGCGGCCACCAGCGACCCCGCCGGCGTCACCGAGTGGGTGCAGGAACAGGTCGTGCCGGGCGACTACGTCGCCGTCCAGGCCTACCTGCCCTACGTCTTCGGGAAGGGCCTGGACCGGCTCCGGCGGACGCTCCGGGACGGGCTGGGTGGCATGGCCGTCACCGCCGGCTACGGCCCGCGGTACCTGCACTCCACCGGCCAGCTCCACAAGGGCGGGCCGGCCGCGGTCGTGGCCGTCCAGCTGGTGCCCCGCTCCCCCGCCCCGTCCGTGCCGGTCCCCAGCCAGCCCTACGATCTCAACACCCTGTTCGCGGCCCAGGCCATCGGCGACTACCGCACACTGGTGGACCGGGGCCGGCGGGTGCGGCGCTTCGCAGTCGACGACCTCAAGGAGGTGGGGTAGGTCCGGATCGGGATGGTGGGCCTCGGGCGCATGGGTGCCAACATGACCCGGCGGCTGGTCGACGCCGGCCATGAGGTGGTGGCCCACGACCGGGACCTCACCCTGGTCGCCAAGGCGGCCGACGAGGGCGCCATCGGCGCCGCCAGCCTGGAGGAGCTGGTGGCCAAGCTGGCCCCGCCCCGGGCGGTGTGGATCATGGTGCCCGCCGGGGCGCCCACCTCCTCCACCATCGAGGCGCTGGGCGAGTTGCTCGACGCCGGCGACACCATCGTCGACGGCGGAAACTCGAACTACAGGGAGACCAAGGCGCGGGCCGCCCGCCAGGCGGAACGGGGCATCGCCCTCGTGGACGCCGGCGTGTCCGGGGGCGTGTGGGGGCTCAGGAACGGCTACTGCCTGATGGTCGGTGGCGACCGGGACGCCGTGCGGCGCCTGGAGCCGGCGTTCGTGGACCTGGCCCCGCCCGACGGCTACGCCCACGTGGGGCCGAGCGGTGCCGGTCACTACACCAAGATGATCCATAACGGCATCGAGTACGGGCTCCTCCAGGCCTATGCCGAGGGGTTCGCTCTGCTCGACGCGGCCGAGGAGTTCAGCCTCGACCTGCACAAGGTCGCCGCCCTGTGGAACCGCGGTTCGGTGGTGCGGTCGTGGCTGCTGGAGCTCACCGAGCTGGCCCTGGCCCAGCCGGACCAGTTCGCCGGCATCCGAGGCGTGGTGGCCGACTCCGGAGAGGGGCGCTGGACCGTGCAGGAGGCAGTCGAGCGGTCCGTGTCGGCCCCCGTCATCACCGCCTCGCTGTTCGCCCGCTTCGCCTCCCGGGACGAGGACCGCTTCGCGGCCCGGGTCGTCGCCGCCCTGCGCAACCAGTTCGGGGGCCATTCCTTCTTCACCGAGGCGGCCGCGGCCGAGGACGTGAAGGAGTCACAGGGCGCCGAGGAGTCGAGGGAGGGCGGCGGTGGCCGTATCGAGCCCGAGCCCTGAGGTGGCCGGCGGGCTCCGCCAGGGCAACCCCCTGATGGAGGGCCTCGAGGTCGACCGGCGGGCCCCGCCCTGCGCCCTTGTTGTCTTCGGCGCCTCGGGCGACCTCACCAGCCGCAAGCTGGCGCCCGCACTGGCCGCCCTGGCCGCCGACCGGCGCCTGCCCCCCGCCTTCGCCATGGTGGGTGTGGCCCGGACCAGGATGTCCGACGACGAGTTCCGCCAGCGGATGCTGGAGGCGGTGCCCAAGCCCAGCGCGGCGTGGGAGACCCTGGTGGCCGGGTTCCGCTACGTGTCCGGCGACTACACGGCGGGCGCCACCCACCGCCGGTTGGGTGAGGTGCTGGCCGAGCTGGACCGTGACGTGGGGACGGCCGGCAACCGGGTGCACTACCTGGCCACGGTGCCCGACGTCTTCGCCGGCGTGGCCAAGGCATTGGCCGACCACCGCCTGGCCCAGCCGAGGGGCGAGGGATCGTTCGTGCGCCTGGTGGTGGAGAAGCCGTACGGCCGGGACCTGGCCAGCGCCCTGCGCCTGGACGACGACATCCACGCCGCCTTCCGGGAGGAGCAGATCTACCGGATTGACCACTACCTCGGGAAGGAGACGGTCCAGAACGTCCTTGCCCTCCGGTTCGCCAACGCCATCTTCGAGCCGATCTGGAACCGCCGCTACGTCGACCACGTCCAGGTCACGGTGGCGGAGTCCCTCGGCGTTGGCCACCGGGGCGGCTTCTACGAGACGGCCGGCGCGCTGCGGGACATCGTCCAGAACCACGTCCTCCAGGTGCTGGCCCTCACCTTGATGGAGCCGCCCGCCACCGTCGACGCCAAGGGCATCCGCGACGAGAAGGTGAAGGCGCTGCGCGCCGTCGACATCCTCAGCCACGACGAGGTGCCCATCGACGTCGTGCGGGGTCAGTACGAGCGGGGCTTTATGGAGGGCGATGAGGTGGCGGGCTACCGCGAGGGGGAGGGCGTCGACCCGCAGAGCCGCACCGAGACCTACGTCGCCATGAAGCTGAACGTCGACAACTGGCGGTGGGCCGGGGTCCCCTTCTACGTCCGCACCGGCAAGCGCCTGCCCCGGCGGGTCACCGAGGTGGCCATGGAGTTCCAGGAAGTGCCCCACCTGCCCTTCGGCTCGAAGGAGACCCGTGGGCTCGGGCCCAACACCCTGGTGCTGCGGATCCAGCCCGACGAGGGCATCGCCCTCCGGTTCGGCGCCAAGGTCCCGGGCCAGGCCTTCCGGGTCCGCAGCGTGGCCATGGACTTCGCCTACTCGGCCGCCTTCCTGGAGGAGACGCCCGACGCCTACGAGCGGCTCCTCCTCGACGCCATGGTGGGGGACCCCACGCTGTTCATCCGAGCCGACGAGGTGGACCAGGCCTGGCGGATCGTGCAACCCATCCTCGACGTGTGGACCGACGACACCACGCCCCTGGCCCGCTACCCCGCCGGGACATGGGGGCCCAGGGAGGCCGACCGGCTGCTGGAGCGCGACGGGCGGCGGTGGCGCACACCGTGACGGCGGTCGAGCTTGGATCGTGGCGCGGCGAGGGGGTGCACCTGGGCCAGGTGCTCGAGGCCCTGAGCGAGCTGCGCCGCAACGGCCAGAAGACGGCCACCCGCGCCAGCGTCACCAACCTGGTGGTGGTGGCCGCCGATGACCACGAGGTGGCCCGCAGCTGCGCGGCGGTGCACCGCCTGGGCCGGCGCCACCCGGGCCGCAACATCGTCCTGCTCCCCCTTGCCGCCGACGGCCCCGCCCGCGTCGACGCCGAGGTCCTCCTGCACGGCTCGGGCGACCCTGGGCCCGCCGTCTGGTCGGAGGACGTCCGCCTCACCATCCGGGGCGCACCGGCCACCCGGCTGGGCAGCCTGGTGCAGCCCCTCACGCTGGCCGACGTCCCGGTGGTGGTGTGGTTCGCCTCGGGCCTGCCCGAACCACACGATCCCCTGCTGGACGGGGCCGCCACCGTGCTGGTGGACACCGCCGACCTGGAGGGCGGGGGTGTGGCCCCCATGACCCGCCTGATGCGGCGCCGGGTGGTGACCGACCTGTGCTGGATACAGCTCCGGCCCTGGCGGCAGCTGCTGGCGGGGCTGTTCGAGGTGCCCGCCTGCCAGCCCTTCCTCGCCGGGGTGCGGGAGGTCCACGCCGGGGGTGGTGCGGGGGCCCGGTTGCTGCTGGCCGGGTGGGTGTCCTCGCGCCTGGGACTGGTGCCCGGCACGGTGCAGCTGGTGGCCGACGAGACGCCCAGCCTGCGTGTGGTGGCCGGCCATGACGGCGCGACCGGCGTGTTCACCGTCGAGCTGGATCAGTCCGGGAGCGGTCCCGGACTGATCCGGGCCCGGGCCGAGGTCGACGGAGCCGAGTCCCGCCAGGACCGGCTGTTGCTGCCCGAAGATCCCCTGGCGTGGTCCCTCGGCGAGGCCCTGGCCCACTCCGGGCGGGACCGGGCCCACGTCCAGGCCGTGCAGGGGGCCCTAGTCTTCTCCGGGTGAATGGGGAGCTCGTCGTGGTGGACGACGTCCCAGGCGCGTTCTCCGAGTGGGTGATCGACGCCTTCCTGGGCCGTCCCGACGAAGAGTTCTCCGTCGCGCTGTCGGGAGGGGACACCGCCCAGCGCTGCTACGGGCGCCTGGCCACCGAGAGCACCGACCGCATCGACTGGTGGCTGGTCGACGTGTACTGGGGGGACGAGCGCTGCGTGCCACCCGACCACCCCGATTCGAACCAGCGGCTGGGACGCCAGGCGTTGCTCGAACGGGTCGGTGCCGCCCATTCCGTGTACCCCATGCGCTGCGAGGAGGGGCCGGACCCCTACCAGCTGCGGGTCGGCGAGCTGGGCAAGTTCGACCTGGTCCACCTGGGCGTGGGCGCCGACGGCCACACCGCTTCGCTGTTCCCCGGCTCGCGCGCCCTCCAGGCCGATCCCGGCCGGCTGGTGGTCATGAACGAGGACCCAAACGGCGAGAACCCGTACCGGCGCATGACCCTCACCCTGTCGGGGATCGCCCGGGGCCGTCTGGCCCTCTTCACCGTCGCAGGGGCCGGGAAGCGGGAGGCCATGCAGCGCATCGCCGACGGCGAGGACCTGCCGGCGGCACGGGTCCGGGCCGACCGAGTGGTCTGGCTCGTCGATGAAGAGGCCGCGCCCCGATAAAGTTGAGCCGGGACGACAGTTCGCGAAGGGAGCACGGATGAAGCTCGGGATCGTCGGGAAGGGCGGAGTGGGCAAGACCACGACCTCCGCCCTGCTCTGCCAGGTGTACGCGGCGAGGGGCCAGCGGGTCCTCGCCGTCGACACCGACTCCAACCCCAACCTGGCGCTCAGCCTGGGCCTGGGCCCGGCGGCCGCCGACCGGGTGCCGGTGCTCCCCCGGTCCCTGGTGGTCGGGACGGGCAACGGCGCCATCACGCCGGCCGACCTCCTGCGGGACTACGGCGTGCCCACACCCTCGGAGGTGACGCTCCTCAACGCCATGGCCATCACCCAAGCCGGGGCTGGCTGAACCTGCTCCAGCCACGCTGCCGTGCGCAGCCTTCTCGGAGCAGCCATCGAGGAAGAGGCCGACATCACCCTGGTCGACATGGAGGCCGGTCTTGAGCACCTCTCCCGTTCCGGCGGCACCCTGGCCTACGCCGACGTGCTGCTCGTGATCATGGAGCCGTCCCGCAAGTCCATCCTCACCGCCGGGCGCACCATGGGCCTGGCCCACGAGCTGGGCATCCCCCACGTCTACGGCGTGGGCAACAAGGCCAGGCCCGACGATGAAGAGTTCTTCCGCTCCGTGGCGGCCGAGTACAGGGTCCCGCTGGCCGGCATCATCCCCCACGACCCCGACGTCGTGGAGGCCGACCGGTCGGGCGAGGCCCTCGGCCCCGACCAGGGCAAGGCCGTCCGCCAGGTCATCGAGGAGATCGTGGCCTTCGTGGACCGGGTGTACGCCGGCGAGTCCGACGGGCACGCCGAGCGGGAGGCCCTGCTCCGCGAGCGCGAGCGCGTCGAGGCCCGGCTGGCAGAGCTCCAAGCCGAGTAGCCCCACCGCACCTCGCCCAGACCCGTTCTTGCCGCGGCCCTCGACCGCTGGTGGTCGAAAACCGCTGCAAGGAGCCTGACGGGAGCCCCATGGACGATTTGTCGGCCGTCGAATGGATGCACCGGGGCGCCGATCACCTCGATGGCGACCTGGAACTGGCCGGAGCCTGCTACCGCCGAGCGCTCGAGCTCGATCCGTCGTTGCGGGGAGCGTGGTTCGACCTCGGTCTGGTCCACAAGTGGCGTCGCGAGTGGGCGCAGTCCCTCGCCTGCAACCGGCGGGCGGCGGCGCTCGGTAGTCCGGATCCCTCCGAGCCCGATCCCGCCTACTGGAACGCCGGCATCGCCGCCACGGCCCTGGCGGACTGGACGGCGGCCCGGTGGGCGTGGCAGGGCTACGGGATCCGCCTTTCCGACGGGGACGGGCCCATCGAGGAGAACTTCGGGCCCGGCGTGGTGCGGCTTCCCGACGGTGAGACGGTGTGGGGCACCCGCATCGATCCTGCCCGCATGGTGGTCCGGTCGGTTCCTCTGCCCGACAGCGGCTTCCGGTACGCCGACGTCGTGCTCCACGATGGCGAGCCCAAGGGGTCCCGGGTGGCGGACGGCCGGGAGTACTCCGTCTTCGACCTCATCGCCCGCTGGCGACCCTCGGCCGTCCCCACCGTCGAGGTGGCTGTCGAGGGATCCACAGAGGCCGTCGCACAGCTCGTCACCACCCTCGAGGACGCCGGTGTCCGCGCTGAGAACTGGACCGAGACCGTCACGGTCCACTGCAAGGCCTGCAGCCTCGGTCGTGTCGACTACGACCACCCCGACCACCAGCATCCCGCCGCGACCGGGAGCGACGGCACGGCCAGGATCGGCTGCAGCGGCGACCTCACCCAGATCACCGCCCTCGTCGACGGCTGGTCGGTCACGCAGCATGCGACCGTCCACGGCATCGCCGAGGTCGCTTAGGTCTCGCCCCTTCGGGCACTGGCGTTCCGCAGTCACTGAGCGCCCGTGCAGGTCGAAAAGTGCCCGCGGAATGGGTCAGGAGAAACCTGACCATTGACGGCGTAGTCCCTGGAAATGGTCATCAGGTCCGTCGTGCCGCCGCCGAAGTACCGGGAACGCCACCTCCGTGGCGTGGGACGAGGCAGTGATCCGCCGGGCTTCAACTGGTCGCCTGGCCCGGCGGGGAGTCAGTGGCGAAACCGCCGTCCGTCGTGAAAAGACGAGCGAGAGGTTGCCGCCATGATCACAGGCCTCGCCCCCCCACCGGTTCAGCACTCCCGCTCCTCCTGGTCGGTACGCGCCTGGTTGGCCGCCGCCACCGCAGTGGCCGCAGTTGCCTTCGGTCTGCAGGTTCCAAGCGCCGGCCCAGCGACCGAGCTCGCCGCCGACGACACCGCCCTCGGGGCGGCCGCCGCCGCCAAGGTGGAGCGGGGGGTGGCGACGTCCGGCGGGACGGCCAGGGCCATGATCGTGCAGGCCCTCCCCGGGCACGAGGCGGCGGCCCGCCGGGCCATCGACGCCGCCGGCGGGTCGGTGGGCACGGAGCTGCCGTTCGTGCACGGGTTCCGGGCCACGCTGACGGGCGATGAGACCGCCGCCGTCGCCGCCTCGCCGGCGGTGCGGGCGGTCAGCCTGGACCACCGCATCGTGCTGGAGGACTACGCCTACGACGAGAGCACCACCGCCTCGAACTTCGCCAAGACGGCGGAGGCGACGGCGGCATGGGCGGCCGGCAACCTGGGCAGCGGGGTGGGCGTGGCCGTGCTCGACACCGGCGTGTCGTCGGTGCGTGACCTCGACGGCCGGATCGTGTTCGGGCCCGACCTCTCCGGGGAGGGCAGCACCATCGACACCCACGGCCACGGCACCGTCATGGCCGGCATCGTGGGCGGTGACGGCGCCGAGTCGGCGGGCCGAAAGGGCGGCGCCTTCACTGGGGTGGCGCCGAGGTCCACACTGGTACCGGTGAAGGTCGCCGGCCGGAACGGAGTCGTGGACGTCTCCACCATGCTCCAGGGCATGCACTGGGTGTCCGCCTACCGCCAGCAGTTCAACATCCGGGTCATGAACCTCTCCTGGGGCACCTCCTCCCAGCAGGACCCGTCCCTCGACCCCCTCAACTACGCCGTCCAGCGGCTCTGGCAGGAGGGCATCGTCGTGGTGGTGGCGTCCGGCAACTCGGGGCCCCAGGCCGGCACGGTCATGAAGCCGGCCGACGACCCGCTGGTGATCACCGTCGGCGCCTACGACGACAAGCAGAACCTCGACCCCGCCGACGACTCGATGTCGTCATGGTCCTCCCGCGGGCCCACCGCCGCCGGCCTCACCAAGCCCGACCTGGTGGCGCCGGGCCGGTTCATCACCGCCGCCCGGTCCTTCGGTTCCCACGTGGAGTCCACCTATCCCAAGGCACTGGTGGCGCCCAGCTACATCCGGGGCAGCGGCACCTCCGAGGCCGCCGCGGTCACCTCCGGTCTGGCCGCCCTGCTGCTCGCCGAGCAGCCCTCCCTCACGCCGGACCAGGTGAAGTCGGTGCTGACCCGGTCCGGATCGGCACTCCCCGACACCGCCGCCACCGCCCAGGGCCATGGCCGGGTCCGCTACGGCACGGCCCGGTCGCTGGCCGCCACCGACCCCGGCCCGGCCTCGTGGCAAACGCCCACGGCCACCGGGCTCGGGCCCATCGAGGCCTCCCGTGGCGGGGTCAACGTGGACACCGACTGCGAGCCGGACGGGACGGTCGACGTGATCCAGGGCGAGATCGACGTGCGCTGCGAGCCGTGGGAGCCCCAGCAGTGGACCGGCTCGGCTTGGACCGGCTCGGCGTGGACGGGGTCGGCGTGGACGGGGTCGGCGTGGACCGGCTCCCGCTGGACCGGCTCGGCCTGGACCGATGCATCGTGGACCGGCTCCCGCTGGACCGGCGGCGAGTGGACCGGGTCGGCGTGGACCGGCTCGGCCTGGACGGGGTCGGCGTGGACCGGCTCGGCCTGGACCGGCTCTGCCTGGACCGGCTCAGCCTGGACCGGCTCCCGCTGGACGGGCACCGACTGGACCACGGCCGAGTACGACGCCTTCACCAGCTTCGGCTACGAGGACTCAGAGTCGGGGTTCCTCACCGCCTTCTGGGGACCTCGGCCCGGCATCGGGCAGCGCGTGACCGGCGAGCTGGCCGAGGACCAGCGCCCCGGTTGGCACGGGACCGTGCGGGCCGTCTGAAGCTGACATGAGCGCTCAAGACGCAGAGCCGGCGCCACCGACGGGTGGCGCCGCTCCCCGGGTGGATGGCTCGGGCGATGGCGCGCCCCTCCGGTTCCGCCTGCTCCTGGCGCTGGTGGTGGGCACGGGCGCGCTGTCCTTCCTCACCGCCCTGCCCGGCGCCCTGACGGGTGACCTCCCCGACGCCTGGCGGCTGGTCTTGGTGGCGGCCCTGTTCATCCTCGGCGACGTCTGCCTGCTGAACATCCGCTTCGGCCACAACACCCATTCCTTCACCTGGTCCGAGACGGCGGTGGTGCTCGGCCTGGTGCTGGTCCCCGGCCCGTGGCTGCGGGTACTGGCGCCGCTCGCCGTCGGGGTGGCCCACGGCGCGGCCCGGCGACGGCCCCTGAAGGTCGCCTTCAACGCCCTGTCCATCGCCACCGAGGTCCTGGTGGCCAGGTCCGTGTTGGAGGCAGTGGCGCCGGCCGGCACCGCCACCGACGACCCGCAGCTGTGGGTCGGCCTGGTGGCCGCCGCCGCCACCGTCTTCGTGTGGAACGGCCTCACCGTGTCGGCCGCAGTGGCCTTCTCGCAGGGCCTGCGGATCCGCGACGTGTACCTGGCAGGGCTGCCCCTCAACGCCCTGGTGTGGTCCGGGAACACGGGCATCGGCGTGCTGCTGGTGGCGCTGTCGCAGGCACCCATCACCCTGGTGGTCCTCCCCGTCCTGGTCGCCCTGCTGTACCTGACCTACCGCAGCTACCTAGGCGCCATGAAGGAGCGCGACACCTGGCAGATGCTGCAGACCACCTCCAGGGACCTGCTCCGCACCGACCCGAGGGACGTGGCCCGGGTGGTCCTGGACCGGGCGCCGGCACTTTTCCGGGCCGAGTTCATGGAGGTGCTGGTGGTGGACAGCGGGCCCGGCGCCCGGATGCTCGTCCACCGCTGGGGAGGCGACGGGCCTGTCGAGGAGCTGAACGGCGACCCCGAGACGGTGGCGGGGGCCTTCTGGCCCCGCGTCCTCAGCGAGCGGGAGACCTTCCAGGTCGACGCCTCGACCGCGCCCACCCGGCTGCGGGAGGACCTCGAGGTGCACGGCCTGGAGGCCTGCGCCATCGCGCCGATGCTCAGCCAGCAGGGGTGCGTGGGCGCCCTGCGGGTCGGCTTCCGGGGCAAGGTGCGACTCGACCGCCGGGAGGTGCAGGTGCTCACCACCTTCGCCAACCATGTCGGCTCCGCCCTCTACAACACCCACCTGATCGAGGAGCTGCGCTCGCAGGCGCTCAAGGACCCGCTCACCGGCCTGCCCAACCGGACCCTCCTGCTCGACCGCCTCTCCCACGCCCTCAAGCGGCTCCGGCGCCGGCCGGGGCGGGTGGCCATCCTGTTCTGCGACGTGGACCGCTTCAAGGTCGTGAACGACTCGCTCGGGCACCAGGCCGGCGACGAGTTGCTGGTGGCGGTGGCCCGGCGCATCGAGAGCGGGCTGCGGGCCGGGGACACCGCCACCCGCTTCGGCGGCGACGAGTTCGTGGTGGTCTGCGAGGAGGTCCGCAACGAGGCCCAGGCCGCCGAGGTCGCCGAGCGGCTGGCCGCCATCCTGGCCGAGCCCTTCCTCCTGCGGGGTGAGGACATCTACCTCACGGCCAGCATCGGCGTGGCCACCAGCAGCAATGGCGACGACGATCCGATGGTCCTCGTGCGCGACGCCGACGCCGCCATGTACGAGGCCAAGGCCCAGGGCCGGGCCCGGTGCGTCGTGTTCGACAACCCCATGCGGGAGCGGGCCGTGGCCCGGCTCGAGATCGAGAACGACCTGCGCCGGGCCATCGAGCGGGGCGAGCTGCGCGTCCACTACCAGCCCAACGTCAAGATCGACGGCCTCCAGATGATCGGCGTCGAGGCCCTCGTCCGGTGGGAGCGGCCCGGCCGCGGGCTCATCCCGCCGTCGGACTTCATCGCCCTGGCCGAGGAGACCGGCCTCATCCTGCCCCTGGGCCGCTATGTGCTCCGGGAGGCGTGCCGGCAGGTGGCCGAGTGGATGGCCGACGGGCTGGTGTCGGACACCTTCGCCATCTCGGTCAACCTCTCGGCCCACCAGCTTCGGTCCCCCGAGGTGCTCCACCACGTCCACGACGCCATCGAGGCGTCGGGCATCAACCCGTGGCAACTGTGCGTCGAGGTCACCGAGAGCGCCCTGGTGGACGACACCCGCGGCGCCACCGAGACCATCCGCCGCATCCACGGCCTCGGCGTGCGGATCGCCATCGACGACTTCGGGACCGGCTACTCGGCTCTCAGCTACCTCCATCTGCTGCCGGTGGAGATCCTCAAGATCGACCGCAGCTTCGTGGGCCGGCTGGGCCCCGATCCGAGGGACCGGGCCGTCATCACCGGCCTGATCGACCTCGCCCACGCCCTGAGCCTGACGGTGGTGGCCGAGGGGGTGGAGACGGCCGACCAGCTGGCCGACCTGACCGCCATGGCCTGCGACATCGCCCAGGGCTACTACTTCGCCAAGCCGCAGGCCGCGCCGGCCATGCGCAGCCTGCTCCGGGCCGAGGTGCACCGCATGCCGCCGGCCCTGCGCCCGACGCCGACCCGCTCCGTCACCGCGAACTAGTCGTCGGGCCGCCCCTCTTGGCGGTGGCGGCGGACGGCGAGGAGGACGGTGAGGAGCACCGAGGCCACGGTGAGGGTGAGGACGTTGTCGCCCACGAAGTCGAGGGCCGAGGTGAGCGGTCCCGCCACCTGCTCGCCGGCGGAGCGCAGCAGGAGGATGGTGACCAGCGTCCCGGCCACGTTGAGCACGAGGAACAGCCAGGCCGGCATGCCGGCCGCACCGGCCAGCACGCAGACCACGCCCCCGGGGAAGAAGAACACCAGCGGGGCACCCCAGAGCCGGAAGCGCCGGCGGGCGGTCCGCAACAGCCGGCCGCCACCCAGGCGCCGGCTCATCCAGTCCACCGCGGCGTCGCCGTGCCAGCGGCCCAGGAGGTACAGCAGGGGGTCCTCGGCCAGCCGCCGGGCCAGGGCCACGGCCACGTACGGCACCACGTCGACCGACGTGGAGGTGGCCACCAGGTGGCGGGTGGTGGCATTGAGGCCCAGCAGGACAAGGGGGTGGCCGTTGACGAGGGCCGGGAACAGGGCGTTGCCGGCCGCGGCGGTGCCGAAGATGACGATCAGAGGCACCACCAGCCACAGCGACGAGGGCCGGCTGGCGGCCCGGTCGGCGGCCGGCGGCTCCATGCCCTGCACCTTGCCAGACGGCGCCGCCTCGTCCGCCCCGGCGGCCGGCGGTCGCAAAGGTCCTAAGTTGGGGCCGATGGGCCCGGACCTGCTGGCGATGCCGCTGCCCGACCTGCTGGAGGCGGCCGCCGCGGTCCGGGACCGCGCCACCGGGCGCCGGATCACCTGGTCCCCCAAGGTCTTCATTCCCTTGACCCGGCTGTGCCGGGACCGGTGCGGCTACTGCACCTTCGCCACCGCCCCGGCCCGGGTCACCGCCCCCTACCTGTCGCCGGACGACGTGCTCGAGATCGCCCGCCGGGGCGCCGCGGCCCGCTGCCACGAGGCCCTGTTCACCCTGGGCGAGCGGCCCGAGCTGCGCTACCCGGCCGCGGCCGAGTGGCTCTCGGACCGGGGGTACGCGTCCACGGTGGACTACCTGGCCGCCATGTGCGCCCTGGTGCGGGACGAGACCGGCCTTCTGCCCCATGCCAACGCCGGGGCCCTCTCCGAGGCGGAGCTGGCCCTGCTCCGTGAGGTGTCCGCCTCTCAGGGGATGATGCTGGAGTCGCTCAACCCCGGTCTGGCCTGCCACGCAGGGGCGCCCGACAAGGCCCCGGAGCGCCGGCTGGCCACGCTCGACGCCGCCGGCCGGCTGGACGTCCCCTTCACCACCGGCATCCTGTGCGGCATCGGCGAGTCGCGCCGGGACCGCATCGTGGCGCTGGAGGCCATCGCCGCCGCCCACCGCCGCCACGGCCACGTCCAGGAGGTGATCGTCCAGAACTTCGTGCCCAAGCCGGGCACCGCCATGCACGCCGCCGCTCCGTGCCCCCCGGACGAACACCTCTGGTCGGTGGCGGTGGCGCGACTGCTGCTGCCCCCGGACGTGCACGTCCAGGCCCCGCCCAACCTGTCCGACGATTTCGGCGTGCTCCTCGACGCCGGCATCGACGACTGGGGCGGGGTCTCGCCGGTCACCCCCGACCACGTCAATCCCGAGCGGCCCTGGCCGGCGGTGGAGCGCCTCCAATCGGTGACCGAGGGGCGGGGCTTCGCCCTGGCCCCCCGGCTCACCGCCTACCCCGAGTTCGTGCTGGCACCGGAGCGCTGGCTGGCCCCGGCCCTGCGCACCGCCGTCCTGCGCCGCGGCGACGCCGAGGGGCTGGGCCGGGACGGTGGCTGGTACGCGGGTGCGGACACGGCGGCGCCGGACCTCCTGGCGGTGTGGCCCACACCGACGCCGACGGCCGGGGGCCGGGTAGGAGAGGTCCTGGCCGGCGTGCGGGCCGGGCACGAGCCGGGCGTCGACGAGCTGGTCGCCCTGTTCGCGGCCCGGGGGCCCGAGGTGGCCGCCGTGGCCGAGGTGGCCGACGACCTGCGCCGCCAGGCGGTGGGCGACACGGTCACCTGGGTGGCCAACCGCAACATCAACTACACCAACATGTGCACCTTCCGGTGCCGGTTCTGCGGCTTCTCCAAGGGCAAGCTGTCGCTGAACCTGCGGGGCGCGCCGTACCTGCTGGAGATGGACGAGATCGTCGACCGGGTGCTCGAGGCGCAGCAGCGGGGCGCCACCGAGGTCTGCCTGCAGGGCGGTATCCACCCCAGCTTCGACGGCGAGTACTACCTCACCGTGTGCCGGGCGATCCACGGGGCGGCGCCTGGGATTCACATCCACGGCTTCACCGCGCTGGAGGTGACCGAGGGCGCGCGGCGGCTCGGCGAGCCGCTCGGGGACTACCTGGCCCGGCTGCGCGACGCGGGCCTGAAGTCGCTGCCCGGCACCGCCGCGGAGATCCTCGACGACGAGGTGCGCGCCGTGCTGTGCCCAGACAAGATCGACACCGAGGAGTGGCTGGAGGCCCACCGCGCGGCGCACGCGGCGGGGCTGCGCTCCAACGTCACGATGATGTTCGGCGCGATCGAGCAGCCCGTGCACTGGGCCCGGCATCTGGTGCGCACCCGCGAGCTGCAGGCCCGGACGGGCGGTTTCACCGAGTTCGTCGGGCTGCCGTTCGTGCACATGGCCACCCCGATGTACCTCAAGCGGTCCGCGCGCCGCGGCCCGACCTGGCGCGAGGTGTTGCTGGTGCACGCGGTGGCCCGGATCGCCTACCGCGGCCTGATCGACCATGTGCAGGCCTCATGGGTGAAGCTCGGTGCGACCGGCACCCGGCAGCTGCTCGCCGCCGGGGTCGACGACCTGGGCGGCACCCTGATGGACGAGAACATCAGCCGCGCCGCCGGGGCCAGTCACGGGCAGGGCATGGACGAGGCAGGTTTCCGTGCGCTCGTCGAGCCACTGGGCCGCCCGCTCGCCCAGCGCACCACGCTCTACGAGCCCGTCGGGGTGCGCGGGGAGCAGCCGTCGACGAGTTCCGCGGCGCCGTCGGCGTAGCTGCGGTCGATCACCAGGCAGGGCGCGGCGTCGAGCAGGATCAGCAGCGTGGGGCCGGAGCGCGCGATCAGCGACCAGCCGTCCCCGTGGACCACCGTCACGGCTGCCCCGGAGTCGGCGGTGACGAGGTGCGCGGCGTCGGCGGGCAGGCCGTGGCCCACCGTGTCGATCGCCTGGCTCTCGGCACGGTGCAGCGCCACCCGCTGCGGCGGGGACAGCCGCGCGACCTGCTCGCAGAGCACGACGTCGGCAGCCAGCTCCGTGGCGGCCAGCGCCACCACGTGCTCGCTGACCGTGGTGCGTGACAGACAGCGGGCCAGCACGCCGGCGAGCTGCGGGCGGGGTACGTCCATGCCGTCGGCCATGCGGGCCACGTACGGCTCGGCGACGGTCCTGCTCATCCTCACCGTAAGGTGATCGACCACCGGGCCACGCCGCTGAACACCCCCGGCCCGGCATTCACCCGCTCAGGCTCCCTGCTCGTACTTGAAGGACACGTTCAACCTGATCCGGAAGGTCGTGACCGCACCGTCGTCCACCGTGAGATCCTGCTCGATCACCTCCGCGACCCGCAGGTCCCGCACCGTCCGGGCCACGGTCTCGACCGCGCGGCGCGCGGCGTCCTCCCACGACTCGCTGCTGACGCCGATCACCTCGGTGACCCGGTAGACGCTGTCGGCCATGGCTGTCGCTCCTCTCGCCGGACCGGTCCGCACCGCGCCCGGTCGATGTGACGGTGGTCACCGCGGAGCCTAGGGGCAGCAGCGAGCGACCACGCAGTCCGGTCGTGGGTCGGACGGCTCCGCCGTGCTGAGCGCTACGGTTGGGCGTCGTGCAGGTCGCCGAGCTGTTCGCCCCGCCCCCCGAGGTAGCCGGCCACCCTGCCGTCGCCGCCGCCCGGCAGCTGTGCGGCGAGCTGCTCGAACCGCACGCAGCCGCCGCCGACGATCCGGCCGGCGGGGTGCGCCGCGAGCACCTCGACGCGCTGGCCGCCGCAGGCCTCGCGTCGGTGACGGTGCCGGCGGACGAGGGCGGGCTCGGCGCGTCCCAGGCCGTGAACCGCGAGGTCGTGGAGCTGCTCGCCGGGGCCTGCGGCGCGACCTGGTTCCTGCTCACCCAGCACCAGCTGCCGCAGGACCTCAGCCGCAAGCCGCTCGCCGACCTCGACCCCGCGGTGGCCTCCGCCGGTCCCGGCGCGCAGCGGTACCGGGACGCACTCGCCCGAGCGGCGGCGCTCGGCGGGGTGGCCGTCGCGCACTTCCGCCGCCCGACCCCGGTGGTGACCGCGGAACCGGACGGCCGGGGCGGGTACCTGCTGACCGGGCATGCGGACTGGTGCACCGGCTGGGGGTTGCTCGACCTGCTGCTGGTGGCCGCCACGACCCCTGACGACCGGCTCGTCTTCGGCATCGTCGAGGCCGCCGAGCGCGACGGGCTGCGGGCCGCGGCGCCGCTGCCGCTGTCGGTGATGGGCGGCACGGCCACCGTGGCACTGGAGTTGCAGCGTTGCGCGCTCGTGGCCGACGAGGTGGTGCTCACCGTCGCCACCGGCGCCTGGCGGGAACTCGACCGGGCGCGGACGGCCAACACCAAGCCGGCCGCCGTCGGGCTGCTGCGGCGGGTGCTCGTCGAGCTCGAGCGGCTGGGCCACGTGCGGGACCGGCCGGAGGCCGTCGACGCCGCCCGC
>JBOGHQ010000398.1:0-2940 GCA_050744785.1 Acidimicrobiales bacterium
TGGCCTTGAGCGCCATGACCTTCTCCTCGATGGTGTCCTTGGCGACCAGGCGGTAGACCATCACCTTCCGGGTCTGGCCGATCCGGTGGGCCCGGTCCACCGCCTGGGCCTCGGTTGCCGGGTTCCACCAGGGGTCGAGGACGATGCAGTAGTCGGCCTCGGTGAGGTTCAGCCCGAACCCGCCCGCCTTCAAGCTGATGAAGAACGCCGGCGCCTTTCCCTCCCGGAAGGTGGCGATGACCTTCTCCCGCTTGCGGGTGCGCCCGTCCAGGTAGCAGTGGTCGATGCCGGCGGCGCCGGCTCGTGCCGCCGCGGCGGAGAGAAAACGGGTGAACTGGCTGAACACCAGCACCCGGTGCCCGTCGGCGACGATCTCGCCCAGCATCTCGGTGAGCACGTCGAGCTTGGTGGAGGGCACCCCTCTGCACCGGTCATCGACCAGCGACACGTCGAGAGCTGCCTGGCGGAGCACGGTGAGCGAGCGCAGGATCTCGAAGCGGTGCCGGTCCATGTCCCCGAGCAGGCCGAGGATCTTCTGGCGTTCCCGCTGAAGGTGGGTCTGGTAGAGCCGGCGATGCTTCGGTGCGAGCTCCAGCTCCAGGACCTGCTCCTGTTTGTCGGGAAGCTCCGACTCGACCTGCCCCTTGGTCCGGCGCAGGACGAGGGGACGGATGCGGCGGCGCAACTGCGAGAGGCGCTCGGCGTCGGCGCGCCGTTCGATGGGAACGGCGAAGTGCTCGGCAAAGCGATCCGAGCGGGGGAACAGGCCGGGTGCGGTGATCGAGAGCAACGCCCACAACTCCTTCAGGCCGTTCTCGATGGGAGTGCCGGTGATGGCGAGCTTGAACGGCGCCGGCAGCGCCTTGGCCCTCTGGTGGGCGAGCGAACGGGGGTTCTTCACGAACTGCGCCTCGTCCAGGAACAGCCCCGCCCACGAGATGCGCTCGTAGTCCTGGTACTCGAGGCGGAACAGGGTGTAGGACGTGATGACCACGTCCGCCTTGTCGGCAAGGTCGGACAGGCTCACCCACCGGCGGGCCGCGGTCTCGGCCACGGTCGCCACCCGCAGCTCCGGGGCGAAACGCCCGCACTCCGTGGCCCAGTTCTCCACCACGCTGGTCGGGGCCACCACGAGGAACGGCTCTTCGACTCCGAGAACCTGGCGGGCGTGGCAGACCAGTGACAGCGCCTGGAGCGTCTTGCCCAGACCCATGTCGTCGGCGAGGATCCCGCCGAGGCGGTGCCGGTAGAGCAGGGCCAGCCAGGAGAAGCCCTCGTGCTGGTACGGGCGCAGGGTGGCGTCCAGCCCGTCCGGTGGCTCGACCGGGATGTCGTCGCCGGCCTCGGCCAGCGCCCGCACCGCCGCCTCCCAGGCCTCTGCCTGCTCGGTACGGACGCCGAGGCGGCGCAGGTCCTCCCACAGCCCGGCCTGGAAGCGGCTCAAGCGGACCTGGTCGGGAGCTGCGGTGTCCCGGTCCTGCATCGCCCGGGCCTCGGCGATCAGCTCCGCCAGCTCGGCCAGTTCGGGCCGGTCGAGAGCGAAGTAGGTCCCCGACGCGAGCACGAGATGGGAACGCCGCTCGGCGAGGGCCACGAACAGCTCCTGGAAGATCACCTCCTCGCCGTCGATGCTCACCTCGACCGCGAGGTCGAACCAGTCGCCGTCGAACCCGCTGCCTGCGGGGCGAAGCGAGACGACCGGCGCCCCGGAGGCCTCACGGTAGCCAGGGGCATCGCCGGTCTCTTCGATGACCAGGCCGGGCACCTGGGCCAGGGCCGGGAGCAACTCGGTGATGAAGCGAACCGCATCCATTCCCGACAACTCGGCCGACGGAGCCAGTCGCTCGCCCACCCAGGCCTGCTCGAGCATGGCCGGCACGGAGCGCACGATCTGGGTGGCCGCCTCGACCGCGTCCTCGACCTCGTGCTCCACGCGCTGGTCTCGGTACCGCCACAGGTCGTCCCTCCAGCTGGAGCCCTCGAGGCCTCGCTGCCACCTGGCCACGCTGCGCTGACCCTGATGGCGCAGCCACAGCACGAGCACGGCGCGGGGCACCTCGGGCAGGTCCACCGAGTGGTCGGGCGACACCACTGCGACCGAGCGGGCCAGCCTCGGGTAGAACTCCCGCAGGAACCGCTCCCGGTCGCGGCCGGGCACGTCGAGTGGCGTGCTCTGGATGAGGGCGCGCTCCCCCTGGCCGAGCGGCCGGGGGAACGGCGCCACCGCCAGCTGCCGTGCCCCGTCGCCCGTGTGCGGCCCGGGCCACCACGCCAGCCCGTGGGGCGGGTCCCCGATCAGCAGCGACGAGCCCAGCGGCACCCGCTCCCCGCCCCCTTCGACATAGGGGCTCATCCGCAAGCCGGCGCCCGCCGCGACGAGGTCGGCACCCACCACGGCGGGCTCCCGCAGGAGCCGCACGGCACCGTGCTTCCCGCCGGCGACGACAAGTGGGACCTGCAGCTCCTCCGCGTGGCCCAGCAGGTCCCAGAGGCGGCGGCTGGAGAAGTCCTCCAGCCACACCTGTGGGTCTGATCCGTACGACGAGTACCTGTAGTGGCCGAACAGAGGCGAGAGGTGGCTCACGGCGAGTAGCTCACGGAGCAGACTCTGCCGCTCGGCGGCGATACCGGCGGGCGCGTAGCGGTAGTCGAGCTTCGACCACGAGATCCCGGTGCGGACCCAGTTGCCCTGCGGGCTGCGCAGCACGGGACGGATCCGGATCCCCGCCGTCGCAGGCGAGGCCCGGCCGGCCCGGCGTTGGGGCACAAGCTCGAATTGCAGGGCCATCTCGGGCTCCGGCGCCCCCGCCCCGCTCTCCAGCCCCGCGATCAGCTCTTCCAGCGGCCTGTCCCAGCGCGAGGCCGGCCGGGCCGGCTCCGCGGCGCCCTTTTCGCCGTGCCGCCCGCGGCGAGCGCCGCCCGCCTTCCGCGCCATCGTGC
>JBOGHQ010000399.1:0-2374 GCA_050744785.1 Acidimicrobiales bacterium
GCCTCCATGAGGTTGAGGACGTACTCCCGGTCCCGGAAGGCGAAGAAGATGGGCGTGATGGCGCCCAGCTGCACGCCCATGTCGCCCAGGAACAGGGTGATGTTGGCGATGCGGGCCATCTCGAAGAAGATGGTGCGGATCCACTGGGCCCGGGGCGGGGCTTCGATCCCCATGAGCTGCTCGGCGGCCAGGATGAAGGGCACCTCGTTGGCGAAGTGGCCCAGCCAGTCGATGCGGTTGATGAGGGTGGTGACCTGGGGGTAGGTGCGGACCTCGCACAGCTTCTCGTAGCCCCGGTGCATGTAGCCGGCCACCGGCTCGGCCCACACCACCTGCTCGCCGTCGAGGCGCACGACGATGCGCAGCGTGCCGTGGGTGGCGGGGTGCTGGGGGCCCAGGTTGAGGGTCATGCCCTCGGTCTCGAGCTCCACGTTGACCCGGGCGTCGGCCACCTGGGCGGCCACGTAGGCCGCCTTCTGCCACTCCGGCGTCTCGGCGCCGGCCCGGGACTGCGATGCGACCATCAGGCCTCCGCCCCCTCGGCCTCGCCCTCGGCCGCTTCCTCGCCGGGCATGGCCTCCACGTCCACCAGGCCGGGCCAGGGCTTGACCTCACGGGCCAGCAGGGGGAAGTCCTTGCGCAGCGGGTGGCCCTCGAACTCCCCCGGAAGGTACATGTGGCGCAGGCCGGGATGACCGTCGAACTGGAAGCCGTACATCTCCCACGCTTCCCGCTCGTGCCAGTCGGCGCCCCGGTAGGTGCCCACCCAGGAGCCGACCCGGGGGTCGGCCTCGTCGAGGTCGGCCTTCAGGGTGATGCCGACCTTGGCGGTGGTGGAGAACACCCGGGCGAAGATCTGGAACCTGGTGTCGCCGCCGGCGACGCCGGTGACGTAGCCGCCACCGGTGGCCGCTTCGGCCTCCTCGGCGGCGACGTCCTCGTCGCCCTCCTCCAGCGCCGCCCCGCCCTCGGGGTCCCAGACCTTCTCGCCCGACAGGTCCTTGTTCACCATCCAGTCGATCCCGGACAGGAAGCAGAAGTAGTCCATGCCCATCTGGTTGCGCAGGACGCCGGCCGCCTCCGGCCAGGCGCGGCGGTCGATCCGGACGCACACGTCGCCGGCCGCCATCTCGGACGCCACCACGGCGTCGCCGAGGTGCTGGCGGAGGGTGGCCAGGAGCTCGGTGCGGACCGGGTCGGCGGGCTCCGCCGTCTCCCCGCCGCCGTCCTCGACCGTCCCGCCCGCAGGGGGCGCGGTGCCCTCGCCGTCAGCGGCCGACGACAATTGGCTCCCCCTTCCAGCGATCGGCCATGTCCTCGTTGTGGATGCGCTGCTGGAGCAGCACGATGCCCTCCAGGAGGGCCTCGGGACGGGGTGGGCAGCCGGGCACGTAGACGTCCACCGGGATGATCTGGTCGACCCCCTTGGTGACCGAGTAGCTGTCCCAGTAGGGCCCGCCGCAGTTGGCGCACGATCCCATGGAGATGACGTACTTGGGGTCGGGCATCTGCTCGTAGAGGCGCCGGATGGGCGGCGCCATCTTGTCGGTGACGGTGCCCGAGATCACCACCAGGTCGGCCTGGCGCGGGCTGGCCGGGAAGGGGATGACGCCCAGGCGCATGACGTCGTAGCGCGGCGACCCGAAGGCGGCACCCATCTCGATGGCACAGCAGGCCAGGCCCCACTGGTACACCCACAGGGAGTACTTGCGGCTCAGGTTGAGCAGGTGGCTGAGCGGTTTGGGGATGAGGCCCCGCTCGATCAGGCCCAACGCAGCACCCCCTTGCGCCAGGCGTAGACGAGCCCCAGCGCCAGGATCACGATGAAGATGATCATCTCCACTAGGCCGAACACCCCGAACGTCTCGAGCTCGACGGCCCACGGGAAGATGAAGACGGCCTCCACGTCGAACATCACGAACAGCAGGGCGAAGATGTAGTAGCGGATCTGGCTCTGCGACCACCCCGTGCCGACGGGGTCCACCCCGCTCTCGTAGGCGATGTACTTCTGGGCCTGGGGCCGGGTGGGCCGCAGCAGGCTGCCCACCCCCAGCATGGCCCCCACCATGCCCACCGCGGCAGCGCTGAAGACCAGCACGCTGAGGTAGCTCCGCAGGAAGCCAGACATCAAGGCGAGCCTACGTGAGCCGCTTCACAAGTTGCCAGACCGCCTATGCCCCACTGGCGAGGCGAAACTGCGGGCGGTCACCGAGGCCGCCACAGGCGGCCTCTTCGGCTGCCCGCCAGAGAAGGACAGGGCGGAGGCGACGCGAACGGCGCTCGCCCGCTGGAGCGCGATCAGAGAAGCAAGGTGGCGTCTCGGGCGAAGCTGATCATCGGGTTCGGGATGAGGCCGAAGGCCACGGTGAAGGCC
>JBOGHQ010000400.1:0-4119 GCA_050744785.1 Acidimicrobiales bacterium
GGGCCCACCGGGCCATGCGCTGGCCCCGCACGTCGGCCAGGTCGGGGGCGGCCGGCGGGCCGGGGTCGAGCGCTGGCTCCGGCTCCGGGTCCCAGGGCGCCAGCCCCCGGAGGGCGTCGACCACGCCCCGTAGCGTGGCCGCCCCCCGCACCCGGTGCCGCCCCACCAGGGACGCCTCGGCCACGCACGGCGTGGGGACCACCACGGCCAGGCTGGTGATGGCGTCGACCATGGGCACCACCCCCGCCACCCGGCGCAGCGAGCCGTCCAGGCCCAGCTCTCCGATGAAGGCGGTGGTGCCCAGGTCCTCCGGCGCCAGCTCGCCGGCCGCCTCCAGCAGGCCGATGGCGATGGGCAGGTCGAGCCCCGGGCCGCCCTTGCGGACCCCGGACGGAGCCAGGTTGACGGTGACCCTCCGGGTCGGCCACGTGAGGCCGCTGGAGATGAGGGCGGCCCGCACCCTGTCCCGTGACTCCCGGCAGGCGGCGTCGGGCAGCCCGACGATGTTGAACCCCGGCAGGCCGTTGGAGACGTGGACCTCCACCACCACGGGGCTGCCGTCGACCCCGAGGACGGTGGCGGACGGAATTGTGGCGATCACGGGCGGCTCCTCGGTCACGGGACGACGGACGGAGGAGGGCCAGTGCGCCGGCCGCTCGCTGCGAGGGTGAATCTACCGTCCGGGTGTGACAGGAGGAAAGGCCCTGTTCGGGGAAACAATGAGCCCGACGAAGGCGTTCTCCCCTCAAGGCACGAGGCGCCGGTGACCGGCGCCTCCGCCGCCCCCCATTGCATGCACTCGACGCTCCGCCTCTACCGAGCCCTGCGGCTGGCCAACACCGTGCTCTTCACCACGGCCCTGTTCCTGGTGCTGGACCAGGGCATGGTCGCCGCCGTGGCCCGGTTCGACCACGACCCCCACTGGTCCTCACCCGAGCGCGCCCTCACGGTGGTGGACCGCACCGGTGACCCCTCCTGGCACCAGGCCACGCAGCAGGCGGTGGCGGCGTGGAACGCGGCGGCGGTGGGCACGGACCTGCGCCTCACCTGGACGGCCGGCACCCCGCGGTGCGAGTCCGGGGGCGCCGTGATCGCGGTGTGCGGGATCTCGGACGAGGCGCTGGCCGACGACGTCTACCTCCCCCGCCAGGGGGTCGCCCGCGTCGACCTCGGGTCGGACCGGGAACAGGCCCACATCGCCACCACCCAGATCCTGGTCTGCAACAACTGCCGCCTCCGCCCCCTCCGGCGCCAGGTCATCGCCACCCACGAGATCGGCCACGCTCTCGGCCTGGGCCACAGCAACCGGCCGGACTCGGTGATGTTCCACACCGGGGGAGCGGACGTCCCCGACGCCGGCGACGCCGCTGTCCTGCGCGTCCTCTACGCCCACGTCGACCAGCCCGACCGGTGCGGGTTCTTCGACGCCCGCCTCGGCCCGTTCTGCTTCTGAGCCCCGCCGGCCGCCGCCCCCCACCGCATTCTGGTCCCGAACGCGGTACCGAAACGGACCCGTTTTCGGGACCAGTTCGACGGAGGTCCCGCTAGAAGGCGCCTTCGAGCACCTCGATCTGGCCGGCCAGGACGGACGCCACGTCGAAGCGGATCTCGCGGGCGCGCAGCGGGGCCTCGTCGAGCCAGCGGGCCGCCAGCCGGCGCAGGCGGTCCTGCTTGGCCCTGGTGACGGCCTCGACGGGGAACCCGAAGGCGCTGGTGGTGCGGGTCTTGACCTCGCAGAACACGTACATGCGCCCGGCCCGCAGGATGAGGTCCAGCTCGCCCTCCCGGCAGCGCCAGTTGCGCACCACGACCTCGTAGCCGCGGTTCACGTACCAGTCCGCCACCGCGTCCTCACCGCTGGTGCCGAGAGCCCGCCGGCGGTCGGCCACTCAGAGCTCCTTCTCGGGGAGCTCCTCCACGTTCACGTCCTTGAAGGTGACCACGCGCACCGACGACACGAAGCGGGCCGGGCGGTACATGTCCCAGACCCAGGCGTCCCCCAGCTCGATCTCGAAGTAGGTGCGGCCCCCGTCGCCGCGCGCCTCCATCTTGACGTCGTTGGCCAGGTAGAAGCGCCGCTCCGTCTCGACCACGTACCTGAACATGGGGAGGACGGCCCGGTACTCCTGGTAGAGCTGGAGCTCGATCTCGGTCTCGTACCGCTCCAGGTCTTCGGCGCTCATAGGCTCACTGTACGGCCCACGGTCAGAGGAAGGACGCCGAGGGCAGGGGCCAGACCCGGGCGATGGTCCGGCCCACCACCAGCGACTCGGGGATGGGGCCGAAGACCCGGGAGTCGGAGGAGTTGGCCCGGTTGTCGCCCATCACGAACAGGTGACCATCGGGCACGAGCACGGGCGGGAAGTCGGCCGTGACGGCGCCCGGGGCAAGGTAGGGCTCCCGGAGGCGCCGGCTGTCGATGTGCACGGCGCCGTCCCGCCCCTCCACCGTCTCGCCGGGCAGGCCCACCACCCGCTTGATGAACTCCTCGGTGGAGGGCTGGGCCACGCCCACGCCCTCGGCCACCTTGCGGAGCAGGCCCCGCAGACCGCCCGGCCCCGAGTCGTTGCGGTCGGTGCAGGCCTTCTCCGGGCAGTCGAAGACCACGATGTCGCCCCGCCGGGGCGGGTGGAGGCGGTAGGAGATCTTGGAGACGACCACCCGGTCGTTGATCTGGAGCTGGGGCAGCATCGAGCCCGACGGGATGTAGAAGGCCTGGGCCACCAGCGTCTTGAGCAGGAAGGCCAGCACGGCGGCGCTGACCAGCAGGAGGGGGACCTCCTTGGCGGTGCGGGTCCACCGGGGCTGCCCGGCGCGGCCTGCCCCCGGGAGGGGCGTGGTCAACGGGCGGCCCGCTTCTCCCTGATCTTGGCCGCCTTCCCGGACCGCTCGCGGAGGTAGTACAGCTTGGCCCGCCGCACGTCGCCCTCCCGGATGACCTCGATCCTGGCCAACACGGGTGAGTGGACCGGGAAGGTGCGCTCCACGCCCACGCCGAAGCTCGTCTTGCGCACCGTGAACGTCTCCCGGATGCCGTCCCCCTTGCGGGCGATGACGTCGCCCTGGAAGACCTGGACCCGCTCGCGGGTGCCCTCGACCACCCTCACGTGGACCTTGACGTTGTCACCGGGCTTGAACTGGGGCACGTCGTCCCGCAGCCTGCTGCGGTCGACCAGATCTGTGGGGTTCATGGCGCTCCACGCTCCTCGTCGTCGCCCCCGGACCGGTGCGGCCCGCGCTCCGCCGGCGGGGACGCTCCGTCGGCGGGGGACGGAACAGCATAGCCGTGCTCCTCGAGCAGCCGCACCTCGTCGGGGGCCAGGCCGCCCCGGCTGGCGATGAGGTCGGGGCGGGCGGCCAGCGTCCGGGCCAGGGCGGCGGCCCGCCGCCAGCGCTCCACCCGGGCGTGGTCGCCGCTGCGGAGGACCTCGGGCACGGTCCAGCCCCGGAAGTCGGCAGGGCGGGTGTACTGCGGCTCCTCCAGCAGCCCGTCGCTGAAGCTCTCCGACTGGGCCGACGCCTCGTTGCCCATCACCCCCGGCACCAGGCGGCCCACCGCCTCCACCACCACCAGGGCGGCGGCCTCGCCGCCGGCCAGCACGTAATCACCGATGGACAGCTCCTCGTCCACCAGGTGCTCCACCACCCGCTGGTCCACCCCCTCGTAGCGGCCGCACAGCAGGGAGAAGCCCTCGCCGCCGGCCAGCTCACGGGCCAAGGCCTGGTCGAAGCGCCGGCCGGTGGGGGCCAGCAGGAAGAGGGGCCGGGGGGGCTCGACCTTCTCCACCGCCCCGAACACCGGCTCTGGGGCCAGCACCATCCCCGCACCGCCCCCGAAGGGGGCGTCGTCCACGCTGCGATGGGGGCCCACAGCGGCCGAGCGCAGGTCGTGCACCCGCAGGTCGAGCAGGCCCCTGGCCCGGGCCTTGCCGATGAGGCTGGCCCCCAGGTACCCCTCCACCAGCCCCGGGAAGATGGTGAACACGTCGATCCGCACGATCAGGCAACCCCGATTCGTGAGGGCTGACCACCGGACAGCAGCGGTTGCCGGCGGCCGGTCGCGCCGCCGGAGGCGGCCCCTGCGGCTGCCGGCAATGGGGGGTGCGGGGGGCCTGGCGC
>JBOGHQ010000401.1:0-6484 GCA_050744785.1 Acidimicrobiales bacterium
CCGCCGGCCGGGCCCGGGCCCTGGTGGCGCGGGACGACCCGGCCGGTGCGGCCGGGCTGCTGGGCGAGGTCGTGAAGGTACTCCCCACCGCCGAGGTGGCCATCGCCCACGGCGACGCCCTTGCCGCGGCCGGCGACGAGGCCGGCGCCGAGGAGGCCTACGGGCTGGTGGGCGCCATCGCCCGCCTCTACCGGGCCAACGGCGTGGACGTGGACCTGGAGCTGGCCCTGTTCGCGGCCGACCACACGCCCGGGAAGGCGGCGGTCGACCAGGCCCGCCGGGCCGTGAAGGCCCGCCCCAGCATCCAGGCCCACGACGCCCTGGCCTGGGCCCTCTTCACCGCCGGCCGGCCCGAGGAGGCTTGGACGGAGGCCGGCGCCGCCTTGGCCCTCGGCACCCGCGACCCGCTGGTCCGCTTCCACGCCGCCGCCATCGCCGAGGCCACCGGCCGCACCGACCTGGCCGCCCGCCACCTCGGCGTCGTGCTGGCGACCAACCCCCGCTTCTCGGCCGCCCACGCCGGCCGGGTGGCCGACCTGGCCCGCATCCTCGGCCTGCCGATCCCGACTTTCGAGTAAATAGGTTCCGGAATCCGGAACCTATTTACTCGGGAACGGGGCCGGGGTCAGCGGGAGGCCAGCCAGAGCTGGAGGGCCGAGGCCAGGAGGATGGCCAGGCCACAGCAGAGGGCGGCGATGATGAGCTTTCGTGTGCTCACGGCTGGTCGGGATCGCGGGGCAGGGGCTTGCGGCCGGGGAACCCCTCCTCCGGCAGGTGCCACCAGCCCAGGTCGTCCTCGTCGAGGCGGTAGCAGAGGAAGTAGACGACGCCGTCGGGGCCGAGGGCGTGGAAGTCCACCAGCCCGGTCGAGGGGTCGCGCACGATGATGTCGCCGTCCTCCAGCTCGGTGAGGGCGGCCCTGGGGTCCTCGTCGGGCGGGCTGCCGTGGCCGTTGCTGCGGGACACGGCGGCGAGGGTGGCGGCGTTGCGGACCACCTCCACCAGGTGCCGGAGCCGGGGCAGGTAGCGGCGCGCCTCGTCCTCGGTCCAGTACCGCACGGAGGTAGGCTACCGAGCACGCAGGGGAGCCCGGCTTGGCGGGCTGAGAGGTGGCGCAGGCCACGACCCTTCCGAGACGACCGGCCAGGTAATGCTGGCCGAGGAGGCGTGACATGAGCGACGACGCACTGGTGATCGCCGGGAGGCGGTTCTCCTCCCGCCTGTTCCTCGGGACGGGCAAGTTCCCGTCGCCGGCGTCGCTGCGGGAGACCATCGCCGCCTGCCGCACCCAGATGGTGACCGTGGCCCTGCGACGGGTGGACCCGTCGGCCGAGGAGGACATCCTCGACGCCCTGCCGCCCGAGGTGCTGCTGCTCACCAACACCAGCGGCGCCGTCGACGCCGGCGAGGCGGTCCGGCTGGCCCGGCTGGCGAGGGCGGCCGAGCTGCCGCCCTGGATCAAGCTCGAGGTCACCCCCGATCCCCGGTACCTCCTGCCCGACCCGGTGGAGACGCTGAAGGCGGCCGAGGTCCTGTGCGCCGAGGGCTTCACGGTGCTCCCCTACGTCAACGCCGACCCGGTGCTCTGCAAGCGCCTGGAGGAGGTGGGCTGCGCCACGGTGATGCCCCTCGGGTCGTGGATCGGGTCGAACCAGGGGCTGCGCACCCGGGCCGCCATCGAGATCATCGTGGAGCAGGCCCTGGTGCCGGTGGTGGTGGACGCCGGCATCGGCGCGCCCAGCCAGGCGGCCGAAGCCATGGAGCTGGGCGCCGACGCGGTGCTGGTGAACACGGCCATCGGCACCGCCGGCGACCCGCCCGCCATGGGCGCCGCCTTCGCCCTCGCCGTGGAGGCGGGCCGGCAGGCCTTCCTGGCCGGCCTGCCGGCGCCCCGCACCGGTGCTGAGGCCAGCTCGCCCCTCACCGGCTTCCTGGCCCCATGAGCCCCCGCCTCCTCGAACTGGTCCCGAAAACGGGACCGAACCGGTACCGGTTCCGGGACCAGTTCGCCCCACGGGGGGGCCCGTGACGCCACCCACGCCGGTCACGCTCGACTCCCGCCCGGCCGGCGTGCCCTCGGGTACGGCGGCGGCCGACGTGCTGGCCGCCGACCTGGCCGGCCTGCGCCACCGGGCGGAGCAGGCCACCCCGGCCCAGGTGGAGGCCGCCCTCTGCGCCGCCCGTCCCACGCCGGCCGACTTCGCCGCCCTGCTCTCGCCTGCCGCCGCCGGCCGGCTGGAGGAGCTGGCCGCCAGAGCGGCGGCCACCACCGTGCGCCGCTTCGGCCGCACCATCCACCTCTTCGCACCCCTCTACCTCTCCAACGAGTGCGTCTCGGTGTGCACGTACTGCGGCTTCTCGGCCGGCAACGACATCGCCCGCCGCACCCTGTCGGTGGACGAGGTGGTGAGCGAGGCCCGCACCCTCACGGCCCGGGGCTTCCGGCACCTGCTGCTGGTGGCCGGCGAGCACGCCCGCATCGTGAGCAAGGACCACCTGGTGGCCTGCGTGGAGACGCTGGCACCGGAGGTCCCGTCCCTGTCGATCGAGGTCCAGGTGTGGGACACGGCCACCTACCGGCGCCTGGCCGACGCCGGCTGCGACGGCCTGGTGGTGTACCAGGAGACCTACGACCGGGACCTCTACGCCGAGGTGCACCGCAAGGGGAAGAAGCGCAACTACGACTGGCGCCTGGCCGCCCCGGACCGGGGCGCCGAGGCGGGCATGCGCCGGCTCGGGATCGGCGCCCTGCTCGGCCTCCATCCCGACTGGCGCACCGAGGCGCTGGCCCTGGCCGTCCACGCCCGGGCCCTGGTGCGGCGCTGGTGGCGCTCCGAGGTCACCGTGTCCCTGCCCCGCCTCCGGCCGGCGGCCGGCGACGTCACCCCGGCCCACCCCGTGGACGACCGCGACTTCGTGCAGCTGCTGTGCGCCCTCCGCCTCCTGCTGCCCGACGTCGGGTTGGTGCTGTCGACCCGGGAGCGGCCCGAACTGCGCGACGCCCTCCTCCGGCTCGGGGTCACCCACCTGTCGGCGGGGTCGTCCACCGAGCCGGGCGGCTACGCCAGCCCCGACGGGGCCGAGCCGCAGTTCGAGGTGGCCGACACCAGGGGGCCGGCCGAGGTGGCCGAGGTGGTGCGGGCGGCCGGCTTCGATCCGGTATGGAAGGACTGGGAGCGGGTGACCGGCCGGGGCTGAACCGGCGCCGGCGGCAGCCGCTGACGGCGGCGGCCTGCTCAAGTCCCAGGGACTGGGTGTCGAGACAACGCCGTCATGTCCGTTTGCTCCACGGGCCGGGCCCTGGCCGCGGCGGTCGCCCTCCTCTCGCTCCTCGCCACCGGTCTCGCCGTGGTCCTCGCCCCCACCCCGGCCGGCGCCGACGAGGGCCCCGAGTTCCGGCGCATCCACTTCCCGGTGGAGGGGGCGGTCAGCTTCAGCGACGACTTCGGCGATCCCCGCAGCGGCGGCCGCAGCCACGAGGGCAACGACCTCATGGGCGCCAAGCTCCAGAAGCTGCTGGCCGCCGTGGACGGCAAGGTCAGCTTCTCCCGCACCGACGCCTCGGGGCTGTCCGGGAACATGATGACGATCACCGACGCCGAGGGCTGGTCCTACCGCTACATCCACATCAACAACGACAGCCCAGGGACCGACGACAACCTCAACCCGCTGGAGTGGGTCTTCGCCCCGGGGCTGCTGCCCGGTGGCCGGGTCACGGCCGGCCAGCACGTCGCCTTCATGGGCGACAGCGGCAACGCCGAGAGCACCGCCCCCCACCTGCACTTCGAGATCCGGGCGCCGGGCGGCACGGCCGTCAACCCCTGGGCCAGCCTGCGCCTGGCCCGAGGCCTGCCGGCGGGCACCCGCTGCTCCTACGGCACCAACCCTCCCGCCACACCCAGTGCCAAGGCCGGCGCCGGGTACTGGCTGCTGGGCTCCGACGGCGGCATCTTCGCCTTCGGGAGCGCCGCCTTCCACGGCTCCACCGGCGCCATGAAGCTGAACCAGCCCATCGTGGGGATGGCGGCCACGCCCACCGGCGGCGGCTACTGGCTGGTCGCCCGGGACGGCGGCATCTTCGCCTTCGGCGACGCCGCGTTCCACGGCTCCACCGGCGCCATGAGGCTCAACAAGCCGATCGTCGGGATGGCGCCCACCAGGACCGGCAAGGGCTACTGGCTGGTGGCATCGGACGGGGGCATCTTCGCCTTCGGCGACGCCGCCTTCTTCGGCTCCACCGGTGCCCTCAGCCTCAACAGGCCGATCGTGGCCATGGCCGCCGCCCCCGACGGCACCGGCTACTGGCTTCTCGGCTCCGACGGCGGGGTGTTCGGGTTCGGCGCGGCGGGCTTCCTCGGCTCGGTCCCCGGCGCCGGTGTCACCACGACGGTGGTGGCCATGGGCGCCACCGGCTCCGGCAATGGCTACTGGCTGCTGGCCGCCGACGGGGGCGTGTTCTCCTTCGGGGACGCCACCTTCAAGGGCTCGCTCCCCGGCACCGGCATGTGCATGCCGCCCGCCGGCGCCCGCCTCGTCCCGAGCGTCACGGGCAAGGGCTACTGGGTGGCCGGTGCCGACGGCAGCGCCTGGCCCTTCGGCGACGCCAGGTTCCACGGCAGCCTCACCTCGGCCGGTGTGCGGTCGAACACGCCGGTGATCGACATGGCGGTGATGGCCCCGCCCGTACCCACGAGCCCGCTCGTCCCGGTGCTCCCGGTGCCCGTCCTCCGGTAGCGCTCTGGCGCGGTGCGAGGGGCGCCCCCTTGCGCCCCTCAGGCCCGCCCCGCGTTAACGGCTACCGCCGCCGCCTCCGGGCCGGGACCGTTGCTGGCCTGGGGCCACCCCAGCTCCTGAGGACCAGCCCGCTGGCGATCAGGAGCAGGCCCAGCACCGTCAGCGGCACCGACGGGCCCGAGCCGGTGCGGGGCAGTTCCTCGCCGAGGACCTGCGGGGCGACCTGCGGGGCCGGCGCCGGGGCCGGAGCGGCGATGGTGGCCGAGGCCACTTGGGGGGCCGCCGCCGGCGTCACCACCGGCGTCACGACCGGGATCGTGGGTGTGGTGGTCGGAACGGTGGTGGTCGTGGTGGTGGTGGTGACCACGACGGGGGAGACGGTGACGGCCGCGGTGGCCGACACCGGGCCGTGGTTGTCCGCCTGCGCCGCGGCCGTGTTGGTCAGGGTGCCCGCTGAGGCGGCCGACGTGGCGCTGCTCACGTGTACGCTGGCCGAGGCGCCCGCCGCCATCGTCCCGAAGGCACAGGTCAGCGTCTGCGCCTGGGCGGGGCCGGTGATCGAGCAGGTGCCGGGGCCGGCGTAGGCGGGGCTGATCGACCAGCTCACGCCCGACGCGGCCGGGAGCGGGTCGTTCAGCGTCACGGCGGTGGCCGGGTTGGGGCCGGTGCTGGCCACCGTGACGGTGAAGCCCACCGCGCCGCCGACAGCCACCGACGAGGCGTCGGCGACCTTGGTGACGGCCAGCACGGGCGGGAGGAGTTGGTTGGTGAAGGTCACGGCGTTGGCCCCGGCCGCGATGGTGACCACCTGGGCCGGCTGGTCGACGAAGCCCGGCTCGGGTGCCTCGGCAACGGTGCACACCGTGCCGACCGGGATGCCGGTGATGGGGGCGGCGGAAGCGCCCGGCGCCCCGGCCGCACCGACGGCGATGGTCACCGGCTGGGCCGAGATGCCCGTGCCGGCACAGTCGACGGTGAAGTCGAAGCTGCCCGGCGCGTCGGACACCTTGGTGATGGTGAGCTGGCCCGTGACGGGCGGGTTGACGAACACCACGTCAGGGGTGGTCGGCGTGCCGATGGTGACGCTCACGCTGGCCGGCGTGGCCAGCACGTAGCCGGGCGGCGGCACCGTCTCGGTGACGGTGCAGGTGGTGCCCACCGGCCCGGCGATGGTGATCACGTTGTCCCCGCCCGTGGTCCCGGTCCAGCTGTCGCCGGCCACGCCCTCGATCACCACGTCCATCAGCTCGCTGGAGGGCGTGCAGACCACCGAGAACGTGGCGCCGGTGAGGGGCAGCCCGGCCGGGTCCTGCTTGAGGATGCGCACGCCGCCACCGATCACGAAGCAGGCCGGGCCCGCCTTGCGGTTGCTGGCCTGGGCGCTGGACGGGGCGGCCGTCGTCTTGCCGACGTTGCAGAACTCGGCACCGACCGGGAAGTCCTCGGGGATGTCCACGGTGAGCTGGAACACGAAGGGGCTCACGTCGTTCGGCACGCCGCGCAGCTCGAAGGCCTGGGCCGGCACACCGCCCACGAACACACAGTCGAGGATCACGAAGTCCTGGCGCCCGCTTGTATCGGTGGGATCGAAGGGATAGGTGAACTCGAACACGGCCGTGCCGCCGGGCACGAGGGTTCCGCCCACCAGGCGCTTGTCGGTGTTCTCGCTGCCCGGAGTGGGCATGGCGCCCTGGCAGCGGTTGAGGGCGCTGCCGTCGAGCGGCGTCACCTCGACGTGGCCCGGCTCGTG
>JBOGHQ010000402.1:0-3312 GCA_050744785.1 Acidimicrobiales bacterium
GTCCACCCGCCCGCCGGCGCCGCCCGTCCCGGGCCGGCGCGTGCCGCCGATCCCGAAGCGGCCGGCGCCGAGCGCAGGCGGACCGTCCGGCACCGGCGCGCCCGATGCGGGCGCTCCGACCCCACCGGCCCCACCGGCCCCCCCGGCACCCGGGGCTCCCACCGCTGCCGATCCCGCCTCCCTTCCCACCCGCGACGCCCTCACCAAGGCGTGGGGCGACGTCGTCCTCGGCACGCTGAGCGGCCGGGCCAAGGCTCGCTTCGGCGCAGGGCGGTTCCTGGCCGTCGAGGACGGTGCGGCCGTGTTCGGGCTCCCCAACGAGCACTACCTCGGCCGGTGCCAGGAGGTCCGGTCCGAGGTCGAAGCGGCGCTAGCCGAGCACTTCGGCACGCGGGTGCCGCTCCGGCTGGTGGTGGAGCCGCCGGGGTCGGGCCCCGGAGCCGGGGTGCCGGCCGGCGGCCCGGTCCCGCCGGAGGACGACCCCGCCGACTTCGAGGTGGCCGGCGAGGTCACCGACTCGGAGGGACCGGCGGCGGTAACCTCGCCCGAGGAGCGGCTCAAGCGGGCCTTCCCCGGAGCCGAGGAGGTCTCGCCGTGACGGTCCTGCAGGAGCAGCCGAGGTGAGCGATCAGTTCGATCTTGGGGCGCTGCTGGAGAAGGCCCAGGCCATGCAGCAGCAGCTGGTGGAAGCCCAGGCCGCGGCGGCGGAGCAGGTGGTGGAGGGCCGGGCCGGCGGCGGGGCGGTCAAGGTGCGCATCACCGGCGCCATGAAGGTCACCGCCGTCATCATCGACCCCGAGGTGGTCGACCCGGCCGACCCCGGCATGCTGGAGGACCTCGTGGTGGCGGCCACCAACGACGCGCTGGCCCGCGTCCAGGAACTGAACCAGGAGGCCCTGGGCGGCCTCGACCTGGGAGGGGCGGCCGGCGGCCTGAACCTCGGGATCTGAGGCCGGTCCGATGTACGCCGGCCCGGTCCAGGACCTGATCGACGAGCTGGGCCGCCTGCCGGGCATCGGCCCCAAGTCGGCCCAGCGCATCGCCTTCCACCTTCTCAAGCTCCCCAAGGTGGACGCCCTACGGCTGGCCACCGCCATTGGGCAGGTCAAGGAGCGGGTCGGGTTCTGCACCCGGTGCTTCAACGTGGCCGAGGTGGCCGCCGACGGGGCCGAGGCGGAGTGCGCCATCTGCCGGGACGGCCAGCGGGACCCCAAGCAGGTCTGCGTGGTCGAAGAGCCGCGCGACATCGTGGCGGTGGAGAAGACCCGCGAGTACCGGGGCCGCTACCACGTGCTCCAAGGCGCGATCAGCCCCATCGAGGGGATCGGTCCCGACCAGCTGCGCGTCCGCGAGCTGCTGGCCCGGCTGGAGCCGGAGGGTGTGGCCGAAGTGATCCTCTGCACCAACCCCAACATCGAGGGTGAGGCCACCGCCATGTACCTGGCCCGCCTGCTGGCGCCGATCGGCATCCGGGTCACCCGGATCGCCAGCGGGCTGCCCGTCGGTGGGGACCTCGAGTACGCCGACGAGCTCACCCTGGGCCGGGCCTTGCAGGGCCGGCGGGAGGTCGAGGCCTGAGCCTCGCCACTGGCGCTCTTCCGCTGGTCGTCCGCGACCCCCTAACCTCTCCGGCTCGGGACGGCCACCGGTGGGCCGTCGGAAACGGATGGTCACCATGAGACGGATGGCAGGCCTCGTCGTGGTCGCACTCCTGGTCGCCCTCCCCGCCTGTGGCGGAAAGACCGACGAGGCGACCCGGGCCGCCGGCATCACCCCGCCCGATGCGCTGGGCCTGGTCAGCCTCAACCTCGACCCCTCCATCGAGCAGAAGCGCAACATGCTCTCCGTGGCCCGCCGCTTCCCCGACGCGCGCGACGAGGTGAAGGACGAGTTCGAGTCCACCAAGGACGAGCTCATCAAGGACCTCTTGGAGGACTCCGGGCTCGATTACGAGAAGGACGTCAAGCCGTTGCTGGGCAACGAGGTGGCCCTGGTGGTCCTGCCGCCGGCCGCCGGGAGCGACGGCGGGCCCGCCTTCGTGGCCATGGTGGAGACCGATGACGAGGCCGAAGCCCGAGCCGCCATCGACAAGGCCGCCGCCGCCGGGGACTTCGACGGCGCCTACGCCGTGGTGGAGGACTTCGTGCTCCTGTCCGACCAGGACGACGAGGCCAACGACCAGGCGGCGCTGGACCGGGTGTCGGCCCAGGCCCGGAAGGGCGAGGACAGCCTGGCCGACTCGGACCGCTTCAACGAGGTGGTGGACAAGCTGGCCGGTGACCGCCTCGTCCTCATCTGGGCCGACCTGGCCAAGGCGCTGGCCCTGATCGAGGAGGAAGGGGAGGACCTGCCGCCGTTCAACCTGGCCGAGAGCTTCGAGAACGCCGAGACCCTGGCCGCCGATCTCCATGTCGAGGACGACGCGGTGGTGTTCCAGGGAGTGGCCCGGTCAGCGGGCGGCGGTGAGGGCAACGTGGCCGAGTTGACCAAGGCCCTGCCGGAGACGACGCTGGCCGCCCTCACCCTGTTCAACGTGGGCGACACCCTGAGGGAAGGCGCCACCGCGTTCCTCGGTGGAGGCGACGGGCCCGAGTTCCTGGCCGAGGTCGAGCGGGAGATCGGCGTCGACTTCGACAGCGACCTGTTCTCCTGGATCGGCGGTGAGCTCGTCTTCGTGGCCGGTGACGTGCCCGAGGGGCAGTCCTTCCCCAACTTCGCGCTGGTGGTGGAGCCCACCGATCAGTCCAAGGCGGAGGCCGGCGTGGCCAAGATCCGCCAGGCCCTGGAGGCCCAGGGATTCGCCCTGGAGGAGCGCCAGGTGGCCGGGGCCTCGGCCCTGGTGGCCGCCGAGCCGATCACCGAGGGCATCCAGCCGGCAATGGCCCTCTTCGAGGACCGGTTCGTCCTGGCCAGCAGTCCCGCCTACCTGGAGGAGCTGGCCAAGGCCGACTCGCCGGGCCTGGCCGGCACCGATGCCTACGAGTCCGTCCTGGAGGACGACGAGGACGTCATCATGCAGTTCGTCGTGCTCATCGACCCTGTTCGGATGGCCCTCGAGGAGGCCTTCCTCACCGACACGGAGGACCAGCGGGAGTACGAGAGCGAGGTGAAGCCCAACGTGGAGCCCCTGTCCGCCTTCGGGATCGTGGCCCACCGGGACGGCGACTTCGCCCGGCTGACCTTCAAGCTCACCTTCGACTGAGCCCGCTGTTCGCTTTCGAGTAAATAAGGTCCGGATTCCGGACCTTATTTACTCCAGAGTGCGGACGACCATGGCGTCGCCCTGGCCGCCGCCGCCGCAGAGGGCGGCCA
>JBOGHQ010000403.1:0-6718 GCA_050744785.1 Acidimicrobiales bacterium
ACCTGGTCGAGCTGGTGATGGCGCTGGAGGAGCGCTTCGAAGTCACCATCCCAGAAGAGGAGCTGGGCGACATCACCACCGTCGGCCAGGCCGTCGACGTGGTGCTGGGCAAGCTCCAGGTCGGGACGTGACCGGCCCGGGCCCGGGAGGCCGGTCCATCGGCAACTCGCTGGTGCCGGGGCCCGAAGGGGTGGGGCACCAGTGACGAAGACAGGCGTCGACCACCGGGGCCGCCCCCGGGTCGCCGTCACCGGCATGGGTGTGAAGACGCCGGCCGGCATCGACCTGCCGAGCTTCTGGGGCACCCTGCTGGTGGGCCGGCCCTCGGCCGCGCCCATCACGCGCTACGACGCCACCGCCCAGCCGGTGGGCTTCGCCTGCGAGGTGCGGGACTTCGATCCCGCCCAGTACCTGGGCCACAAGGAGGCCCGCCGCACCGACCGCGTCACCCAGTTGGGTTTCGCAGCCGCAACCGACGCCCTGGCCGACGCCGGCGAGCTGGGCGCCGACCCCGGCCGCTGCGCCGTGGTGGCTGGCACCGGCGTGGGGGGGCTGTGGACCCAGGAGGAGGAGGAGCGGGTGCTGTTCGAACGGGGCCCGACGAGGGTGAGCCCCTTCCTCGTTCCCATGATGATGGCCAACGCCACCGCCGCCTTCGTGGCCATGAACCACGGCTGGAGAGGGCCCAACATCTGCATCGCCACCGCCTGTGCGGCGGGCACCCACGCCGTGGGCGAGGCGGTCCGGTTCATCCGTGACGGGTCGGCCGATGTGGTGCTGGCCGGCGGCGCCGAGGCCGCCATCACCCCGGTGGCCATGGCCGCTTTCGCTCGAATGGGCGCCCTGAGCTCGCGGTCGGCCCAGCCGGAGAGGGCGTCCCGCCCCTTCGACCCCGAGCGTGACGGTTTCGTGATGGGGGAGGGCGCCGCCTTCCTGGTGCTGGAGCGCTGGGACCGGGCCGAGGCCCGCGGCGCCCGCATCTACGGCGAGCTGGTGGGCTACGGCCGCAACTCCGACGCCCACCACATCACCGCCCCCGCCCCCGACGGCAGCGGCGCGGTGGCCTGCATGGAACTGGCCCTGGAGGACGCCGGGCTGGCCGCGGCCGACGTCGGCCACGTCAACACCCACGGCACCTCCACGCCACTCAACGACGCGGCCGAGGCCGAGGCGCTGGTGAAGGTGTTCGCCGGTGCGCCGCCGCCCGTCACGTCCACCAAGGGCGTCACCGGGCACCTCATCGGGGCGGCCGGTGCGGTGGAGGCGGTGGCCTCCCTGCTGGCCATCCGCGACGGCCTGGTGCCGCCCACTGCCAACCACGACCGCACCGACCCGGCCATCGACCTCGACGTGGTGGCCGGCTCGCCCCGGTCCGTCACCGGTCCCGTCCTGTCGAACTCCTTCGGCTTCGGCGGCCACAACGCCACCCTGGTCCTGGCTGCCGCACCGGCGTGAGCAAGGCCCCTGAGGCCACGCCCGCACCCGCGGCGGGGAGCCTGGGCGGTGCCGCTCGCGCCGTGCCCATCGCGGCCCGGCGCTCGTCGGCCGCCACCGCCCAGGTGGTGGAGCTGGACGGGCGTCCCGTGGGCCTGTTCCGCTTGGAGGGGGGCGAGCACCGCGGCGCCATCGGTCCGGCCGAGGGCGACACCGTGGCCCGCCTGGTGGGGACGGCCGCCGAGTTGGGCGTGCCGGTGGTGGGCGTCGTGGCCACGTCGGGCGCCGACGTGGCCTACGGCGTGGACTCCCTCCATGCCTGGGGCAGGGTCGCCCGGGCCATGGTGCGGGCGTCCGGCGTGGTCCCGCTGGCCCTCGTTGTCGAGGGGCCGTGCCTGGCCGGGCCAGCACTCCTGCTGGGGCTGGCCGACGTGGTGGTGGTCACGCCGGAGGCCTACGCCTACGTGAGCGGCCCGGCCGTGGTGCGGCGCTTCACCGGCCAGGAGGTCAGCCACGACGCCCTGGGTGGGGCCGCCATCCACACCAGCCGCACCGGCGTGGCGTGGGCCGAGGCGCACGACGCCGAGGAGGGCCTGGCCCTGGCCCTGGAGATCCTGTCCTACCTCCCCCCCAACAACGCCGAGGAGCCGCCCACCCGCTGGCTCACCGACCCCGTCGACCGGGACACCTCGGTGGCGGCCGGGGCCGTGCCCGAGCGGGCCACCGCCTCCTACGACGCGCGCACGGTGATCGAGGACGTGGTGGACGAGCATTCCTTCTTCGAGGTGCGCCGGCTCCACGCCCCGAGCATGGTCACCGGGCTGGCCACCGTCGCCGGGCAGCCGGTGGGGGTCGTGGCCAACCAGCCCCTCACCATGGCCGGCACCATCGACATCGACGCCTCCCGCAAGGCAGCCCGGTTCGTGCAGCTGTGCGACGCGTTCAACCTGCCGCTGCTCACCTTCGTGGACACCCCGGGCTTCCAGCCCGGCAAGGACATCGAGTGGCGGGGGATGATCCGCCACGGCGCCGAGCTGGTCCATGCCTACGCGGCGGCCACCGTGCCGCGGGTCTCGGTGGTGCTGCGCAAGGCCTACGGCGGGGCCTACATCGTCATGGACTCCCTGGGACTGGGCGGCGACGTCGCCCTCGCCTGGCCCACCGCCGAGGTGGCCGTGATGGGGCCGGCCGGCGCGGTGCAGATCCTCCACGGCCGGCGCTTGGCCGAGGTCGACGACGCCGAAGAGCGTGAGCGGCTGCGCCAGGAGCTGGCGGCGGAGTACTCGGCCCGGTACTGCTCGCCCCTGGTCGCCGCCGAGCGGGGCTTCGTGGACGACGTGATCGATCCGGCCGACACCCGCCGGGCGGTGGCCGCCGCCTTCGCCGGCCTGCGCACCAAGCGCGAGCACCACCCGCGCCGCCGCCATTCCAACTCCCCGCTCTAGGAGGACGCCGTGCTGCTCGAGGGAAAGCGCCTGCTGGTCACCGGGGTGCTCACCGACTCGTCCATCGCCTTCGCCGTGGCACGGGTGGCCCAGGAGCAGGGCGCCGAGATCGTCCTCACGTCCTTCGGCCGGCCCATGAAGCTCACCGAGCGGGCGGCCAGGCGGCTGGCCGAGCGGCCCGACGTGCTGGAGCTGGACGTCACCGACGCCGAGCACCTGCGCCGGCTCACTGGCGACCTGGAGCAGCGGTGGGGCCGGTTGGACGGGGTGGTCCACGCCATCGGGTTCGCCCCAGAGGCCTGCCTGGGCGGCGACATCCTCAAGGCGGGCTGGGACGACGTGGCCACCGCCCTCCAGGTGTCGGCCTACTCCCTCAAGTCCCTCACCGAGGCCTGCCTCCCGCTCATGAAGGGCGAGGGCGGGTCGGTGGTGGCCCTCGACTTCGACGCCCGCCAGGCCTGGCCCGGGTACGACTGGATGGGCGTGGCCAAGGCGGCCCTGGAGTCCACGGCCCGCTACCTGGCTCGCGACCTCGGGCCCCTCGGCATCCGGGTCAACCTGGTGTGCGCCGGCCCCATCCGAACCGTGGCGGCCCGGTCCATCCCGGGGTTCTCGAACTTCGAAGAGGCGTGGGCGAGCCGGGCGCCGCTGGGCTGGGACGTGGGCGACGCCGAGCCGGTGGCCCGGGCCTGCGTGGCACTGCTGTCCGACTGGTTCCCAGCCACCACCGGCGAGATGGTCCACGTCGACGGCGGTTACCACGCCATCGGCGCGTAGCCCCCGCCGGTAGCATCGCGGCCCGTGCCCGCTGCCCTCGACGCCCTCTTGGCCCGCGCCCGGACCCCCACCGGCCGCAAGGCGGCCCGCTACATGATCGTGTCGGCCATCACGGTGGCGGTCAGCCAGGTGGCCCTGTTCGGGTTCTACGTCGGTGCCCATTGGACGGCCCGAGCGTCCAACCTCGCCGCCTGCGTGGTCGGCGGCATCCCGTCGTACTACCTGCACCGCCATTGGACCTGGGGCAAGTCGGGGCGCTCGCACCTGCTCAAGGAGTTGCTCCCGTTCTGGGGCCTGGCCTTCCTCGGTCTGGCCTTCTCCACGTGGACGGCCGACGTCGCCGAGAACTACGCCCACGACGCCTTCGACACCCGCCTGGGCCAGGCCATGATCATCAACGCGGCCGTGATCGCCGCCTTCGGCGTGCTGTGGGTCGCCAAGTTCTTCATCTTCAACAAGGTGCTGTTCGTGAAGGACGAGGACCTGCGCGCCGCCCTGGCCGACGACGTCGTCGCCTGAGCCACGGCTTCTCGCGGCGCGAGGTGGATTGCGGGCGGGAGGGCCTGGGAAGGTACGCGAAGTTGAACTCCGGAACGGATGCCGCCGCCCGTCCTGACCGGCGCTCAGTCCCGCCCTCTCCTCCTCCGCCGGGCGTGAGGGCCGCGCCGCCCAGGAGAATGGCGCGGCGACACGACGCTGAGCCACAGGAGGGATGTGCATGCCGGGTAGTGAGAAGGGGTCGTTCTGGGCCACCACCAGTGGGCTGACCACGGGTATCGCCGGGACGCTCACCGGCGTGCTGGGGATCGTTGCCCTCGCCAACCAGGCGGGCTGGATCGGCGGCGACGGCAACGGCGACCAGTCGTCGACGGCTGCGACGGAGCCGGCGGCGGGGACCACGTCCACGACGACCGATGAAGGATCGGACGAGCCGTCCAGCACCACCGAGGGGCGGGCCAGTCCTTCGGAGTTGGCGGAGGATCCTGTGTACTCGGTGTCGCCGTCGTCGGTCCGCTTCACCGCCCTCGGGACGCGTACCGCCACCGTCGAGGTGCGCAACACCGGCGACGTCGAGGTGGACGTGCAGAACGTGTCCGTGGACGGCTCGGATGCCGGCCGGTTCTCCATCGATGCCACCCCGTGCACCTCGGCCGCGGTCGAGCCGGACAGCAGCTGCGACGTGGAGGTGACCTTCAGCCCCGGCCAGGGCGGCGGCACGGCCGAGGCCACCATGGCGATCGAGGTGTCCGGCGCCGGCAGCCGCAAGGTGCCGCTCGCCGGCGAGGCCGGCCTGCTCTGAGCCGGCCGGGCTGTCGTCGGGCCTGGTGCGGCCGCCGGGCTGCGGCCAGACTCGCGATGTGCCCAGCCCGTTCGGTCCGCTCGCACTGATCGTCAACCCGCGGGCGGGGCGTCGCGGCGAGGCCCGGCTGGGCCAGCTCCGGGAGGCGCTGGCCGGCGCGGGTCTCGACCATGACCTCTGGCCGACCGCCGGGCCGGGCGACGCCACCCGACTGGCCCGCCGACTTCTCACCGACGAGGGCCGGCGCTTCCTCGTGGCGGTGGGCGGGGACGGCACCGTCCACGAGGTGGTGAACGGGATGCTCGACGACGAGGGCCGGCCCCACGCCGCCGAGGCGGTGCTCGGGGTGGTGGGTGCCGGCTCCGGCTGTGACTACATCCGGACCTTCGACCTGCCGGCCGGGCCGGCCGCCGCGGCCCGGCTCGGCGGGGAGGTGGTCCGGCCCGTGGACGTGGCTCGCATCGGCTTCGTGGACGGCGGCCGAGCCGCGGTGCGCTACTTCGCCAACATCGCCGAGGCCGGGCTGGGCGCGGCCACCGCGGCGCGCGCCGCCCGGTTGCCCCGCCGGCTCGGCCAGAGCCGCTACATGGTCGCCTTCTGGGCGGTCCTGCCGGGGTACCGGGCCGGGTCGGTCCGCATCGACGTGGACCGGGCCCTCGCCTACGAGGGCCGAGCAGTGAACGTCGTCATCGCCAACTGCCGCTACTTCGGTGGCGGCATGCACATCAGCCCTGGCTCCGAGCCGGCCGACGGCACCCTCGAGCTGCTGGTGTTCAACGGCCGCAAGACCGACTCGTTCACCTTGCTGCCCAAGGTCTACCGGGGCCGCCACCTCCCTCACCGCAACATCGTCGAGCTGTCGGGCCGGCACTTCCGCGTCGAGAGCGAGCGCCCCCTCTCCATCGAGGCCGACGGCGAGGTGCTGGGCACCACCGACGCCACCGTCGAAGTGGTCCCCGGCGCGCTCCGCCTGAAGGTCTGACCCGCACTTTCGAGTAAATAAGGTCCGGAATCCGGACCTTATTTACTCGAAAGGGGCAAGGGCGGCGGCGGTGTCCTCCGATGACGCCCTTCGTGCGTCCGTAAGGGTGATGATGGCAGTGGTGACCGAGCTGGTCGTCCCCTCGGCGATGGAGACGGAGCTGGCCCGGTTGCACCGGGCCCACTACCGGTCGCTGGTGCGGCTGGCCTCGCTGCTGGTGGACGACCTGGGCGTGTGCGAGGAGCTGGTGCAGGACGCCTTCGTGGCCGTCCTCGGCCGGCGAGGGGCGCTGCGCGACCCGGGCAAACTGCCCGCCTACCTGCGCAGCGCCGTGCTGAACGGGGCGCGGACGCAACTGCGCCGCGGGCGGGTGAGGGAACGGCGCCCGGGCCTGCGGGTCGTGGGCGAGGCGCCTGCCGCCGACATCGGGGCTGTCGAGGCCGACGACCGGCGGGCTGTGCTGGGCGCCCTGCGTTCCCTGCCCGACCGCCAGCGCGAGGTGCTGCTGCTGCGGTACTACCTGGACCTGTCCGAACCGGAGATCGCCGCCACACTCGGCATCGCGCCCGGGACGGTGAAGACCCACGTCCAGCGGGGCATGGCCCAGCTGGCCCGCCTGCTGGAGGACCGGCGATGACTCCCGAACCGGACGACCGGCGCATGGAGCAGCGGCTCCGGCGGGCCGTCGACCAGCACACCGCGGGCGTCCATCCCGACGAGGCCTCCGGGCTGGCCGCCATGGAGCAGCGCCTGGCCGACGGCGCCCGCGCCGGCCGGCGC
>JBOGHQ010000404.1:0-2280 GCA_050744785.1 Acidimicrobiales bacterium
GGTCGCCCACCGGCTGGGCGGCGGCGGCCAGCGCCGCGGAGTCCTCGGGCTGCTCGAAGAGGCCGAGGTCCTGGCGGAGCCAGTCCACGGCGGCGCCGGCGGTGAGCATGACCGCCTCCACGCCCCACGCGTCGACGCCGCCTCGGCGCCAGGCGATGACCGGGAAGCAGCCGGCCTCGCCCCGCACCGCGAAGGCGGGCCGATCGGCTCCGACGCACACGTCGAGCATCCCGCCCGTGCCGAAGGTGGCCTTGGCCAGGCCGGGGCGGGTGCAGCCCTGGCCCACCAGGGAGGCCTGCTGGTCCCCGGCCAGGGCGGCGAGGGGCGGCATGCACGACAGGGCCAGGGCCGGCCCGAGGATGCCCGAGGTGTCGACGATGCGGGGCAGCACCGCTTCGGGGATGCGGAGTGCGTCGAGCACCCTCTCGTCCCACCCCGAGCCGTCGAGGGACATCAGGCCGGTGACGCCGGCGTTGGTGGCGTCGGTGACGTGAAGGGCCCCGGACGACAGGGCCCACGCCAGCCAGCTGTCCACGGTGCCGAAGCACAGGTCCCGGTCCCGGCCGGGGTCGGCCATGTCGAGCAGCAGGGCCAGCTTGGTGGCCGAGGCGTTGGGGGCCAGGCGCACCCCCTGGTCCCGCAGGGCCAGGCACATGGGCACCGTGCGCAGGTCCTGCCATCCGATGCCGGGCCCCACCGGCTCGCCGCTGGCCCGGTCCCACACCACGGTGGAGGCCCGCTGGGCGGCGATGCCCACCGCGGCCACGTCGCCGCAGTGCTGGCTGGCCAGCTCGGCCACCTCCAGGGCCGCCGCGGCCAGGGCCCGTGGGTCGAATTCGACGAACCCCGGGTTGGGCGATGACACCGCCAGGGCTCGGCGGTGCTCCTCCGTCACCGTGCCGTCGGGGCGCACCACGGCGGCCCGCACGCTGGTGGTACCGGCGTCCACCACCAGGACGCTCACCGCGTGCCCCCGTTCACGGCCCGGGTGGGTCGCCCGTCGATTCGACGTCGATTCGACGGGAGACGGCCGATGCCCGCCGCATGGCCACGTAGCCGCCGATGATGGCGAGGGACACCACGATCTGGCCGAGGAGCAGCAGGGTCACCACCAGGGGGACGGTGAACTCGCCGCCCACCGCGGCGCGCACCAGCGCGACCGCGGCCAGGGCGGCGAAGGCCATGACGGCGGCGGCGGCGGCGTGGAGCAGGGGGGCGTCGGGGCGGCGCCGGGCCGACTTGTGGCCGGCCAGGCCGAAGCCCACCAGCACGGCCAGCATGGGCACCACCCACAGGCCCGACTCCGAGCCCTCGAGGTCCCCGTCCTTCAGGAGGCGCACCACGATGGTGGGGGGCAGGACCACCAGCACGGCCAGGACGGCGCCGTCGGCCGCGGCCCGCCAGTCCACCTGGCGCCGGCGCCGCCTCACGGCCACGCCGGGGCTCCCCACGGCGAGGGCAGGCCGAGCTTGCCCGGGTTGAGGATGCCGTGCGGGTCGAGCGCCACCTTCACCGAGGCCAGCACGTCGAAGGCCACGCCCAGCTCGGCGGCCATGAAGCGGCCCCGGTTGAGCCCCACGCCGTGGTGGTGGCTCATGGTGCCGCCCGCCTCCAGCACCGCGGCGGTGACGGCGTCCCACGCCTCGACGTAGTAGGCGTCACCGGCGGCGGCGTCCTCCCGCCGGCCGGCGAAGGTGAAGTACAAGCAGGCCCCGTCTCTGTACGCGTGGGACTGGTGGGCCGATGCCGCCAGGGTTCCGGGGACGGCGTCGAGGGCGGCCACAGCCCGACCGTAGACCTCAGGAAGGGCGGACCAACGGGCGGCCACCTCGCAGGTGTCCACCACCATGCCCACGGCCAGGAGGGCGCCAAGGGCGGACACGTCGTCGCGGCTGCGCCACCGGTCGATCAGGGCGCCGTCCAGGCGCTCGGCGCCGGCGCACTCCTCGCCCACCAGGTGCAGCACGGCGTCGGCCAGGCGGGGCTCGGCCTCGTCCTGCACCAGCAGCACGCAGCGGCCGTCGACGCCGAAGCTGCGGCGGGACTCCACGCCGTCGTAGAGGCGGAGCAGGGCGGGGGTGGCGCCCCGGCCCAGGATGCGCCGGCAGGCGTCCAGGCCGTCGGCGAAGGTGGCGAAGCCGAACACCGCCCGCCGCTCGGCAGGGGGGAGGGGCGCGGCCCGGAGGACGGCCTCGGTGATGACCCCCAGCGTGCCCTCGCTGCCCACGAAGAGCTGGGTCAGGTCGGGACCGGTGGCCGACCGCGGGGCCCGGCCGCCGG
>JBOGHQ010000405.1:0-3657 GCA_050744785.1 Acidimicrobiales bacterium
GCGCGGGGAGCGGGGGCAGGTAGGCCACCGAGCGGGGCAGGTAGCGGTAGGCGGCCGGGTCGGACAGCCAGCCCCCGATCCTGGGCACCACGTGGCCGAAGTACACGCCGTGGCCCCACCGCATCACCGGGTTGGCGGGCTGGGACACCTCCAGCAGGGCCATGCGGCCGCCGGGCGTCACCACCCGGGCCGACTCGGCCAGGAAGGCCGGCAGGTCCACGAAGTTGCGCAGGGCGAACCCGCAGGTGATGCCGTCCACGGCGCCATCGGGGAAGGGCAGGCGGAGGGCGTCGGCCTGGACCAAGGGGGCGTCGGTGGTGGCGTAGCGCAGCATGCCCCATGACAGGTCCACGCCGACGGCCCGCAGGCCGGCCGACTCCAGGTTCCGGCACAGGTCCCCGGTGCCGGCGGCCAGGTCGGCCACCACCGCCCCCGGCGACAGGGCCAGGGAGCGCACCGTCTCCCGCCGCCAGCCCACGTCCATGCGGAAGGTCATGACCCGGTTGACCAGGTCGTAGCGGGGGGCGATGGCGTCGAACATCTCCCGGACGGCGCGCACCTTGGCCTCGCCCTGGGGCAGGGCGGGATCGGCCTCGGCAGTCACCGGCACGGGGCGGCGTCCATGCCCTCACTCTAGGGAAGCTCGCCGCCGAAGCGTCAGGGCGGGAGGGGGGCGCCGCAGCGGGTGCAGGCCGGGTAGGCCCGTGACGTCGGCCGGCCGCACGCGCCGCACCGGAGGGGCGCCACCTGGCCGGCCCGAAGGCGCCGCACGGCCGACCACAGCATGCCGCCCACGGCCACCACGAACAGCACCTCGATGCCGTCGCGCAGCAGGGCCTGGTCCGGCATGGACGCCATGGTCGCGCCGCCGCCGACAAGTATCGGAATGTGACCCCAGGGGGTCAGAACCCGATATGGGAAGGGAGGGCGCGGGCGATGTCGCGGCGCGATTGCCAGCCGGCCCGGACCGCGCTACATCCGGAGGGGATGACCCGAGGGGTGGCGGCCGCCGCCGCGCTGATCCTGGCCCTGCCGGCGTGCGGGGCGGGGCGCGCCTCCTCGCCGGAGACGGCCGCCCAGTCGCCCGTCGAATCGACGTCGAATCGACCGGCGACGGTCCCGGCCACCGTCGCCACCGTGGCCCCGACGACCGCCGCCCCGGCGCCGGCCCCACCCGCCACGCCGGCCCCACCCGCCACGACGGCGGCGCCGGCCACGACCACCACCACCGGGACCCCCACCGTGGTGGAGGTGGCCTACCGGACCGAGCGGCGGGTCAGCGACGAGGCCACGGCCGGGTTCGAGGAGGTGGTCGAGGCCACCCTGTCGGACCCGCGGGGATGGAGCCGGGCCGGCTTCCGGCTGGTGCGCCGGGCCGACGCCCCCTACCTGATCGTGCTGGCCGAGGGGCCGGAGGTCGACCAGCTGTGCCTGCCCCACGACACTTACGGCGAGTACTCCTGCCAGCGCAGCGAGGTGGTGGCCCTCAACGCCGAGCGGTGGCGGGAGGCCACGCCCCAATGGACCGGCGACCTGGCCACCTACCGCCAGATGGTGGTGAACCACGAGGTGGGCCACCTGCTGGGCCAGCCCCACCCCCGGCCCCAGTGCCCCCGGCCGGGCCGGCCCGCGCCGCTCATGGCCCAGCAGAGCACGGAGCTGGACGGCTGCCTGCCCAACCCGTGGCCACTGGAGTGGGAAGTGGCCGCCGCGGCCCGCCACGACCGGCCGCTGGCGCCCCTGTGAACCAGCCCTGACCAGCCAGGGAAAGCCCCCTGCCGGCAGCCGCGGCGGTCTACAGTGCCGTCGTGCGGCGGGTGGGGGTGGCGGCGGCGGTCCTGCTCCTCACGTCCCTCGGCGCCCTGGCCGCCCGTTCCTCCGGCGGCAGCGAGCCCGCCCTCATCGTGGCCAGCACCACCACCACCCAGGCCACCGCCCTACCCGCGCCCACGCCGCCTCCCACCCAGGCGGCCACCCCCCCTCCGAGCGCACCCGGCCCGGCCGCCTTCGTCGGGCCGCCCGCCCCGCTCAAGGTGAGCGACGGGCGGGCCTATGGCAACGCCATCACTTTCAACAGCTCCATCCCGGTGCCCACCGAGCTCACCTTCGTGCTGGTCATCGGCTCCGACGCCCGCCCCGGCCAGGCCGTGGCCCGCTCCAACGGCGACTCCGTCCACCTCCTCGCCGTCAACCCCGCCACCCGGGAGGGCACGATCGTGGGGTTCCCCCGGGACTCGTGGATCGATCTGCCGGGGCGAGGCCGGGGCAAGCTCACCTCGGCGCTCCAGGTGGGCGGCCCCAAGCTGATGGTGGACGCCGTGCGGCAGCTCACCGGGCTGCCGATCCACTACTACGCCCTCACCGGCTTTGAGGGGCTGGCCCGAATGGTGGACGACCTGGGTGGCGTCGACGTGCTGGTGAACCGGCGCATGAACGACCGCAACTCGGGGGCGATGTTCGAGCAGGGGTGGCACCACTTCAACGGGGCCCAGGCCCTGGCCTTCACCCGCAACCGCCACGACACCACCAACGGCGACTTCGGCCGCTCCGAGAACCACGGCAGCCTGCTGCTGGCCGCCCTCGGCAAGATGCGTTCCGAGGTGGGCGACGACGGGGGCATCCGCCGCTGGGTCGACGTCCTGCTGCGCCACACGTCGCTGGACGTGCCCGCCGACCGCCTGCCCCGCCTGGCCGCCCTGGCCCGCAACCTGGACCCGGCCCGGATGCGCAACGTCGTCCTCCCCGGTCGCATCGGCTATGCCGGCGCCGCCTCGGTGGTCTACCTCGACGCCAGCGTCACCAACCTGTTCAACGACCTGCGCGACGACGCCGTCATCGGCGCCAGCAGCCAGCCGCCGCCGGAGGTCGCGGCCACCTCCACCACCACCGGCTCGGGCCCGGACGCCACCACCACCACGACGGCCCCGCCGGGACTGCTCCCGCCCCTCCTCGGCCCGGGCGGGTGAGCCCCGCCGCTACCTGAATGATCGAGACCCGACCAGATGTCACATGGTGCCCGCTCATGGCGAGCCCGATCGGCCAGGGCATTCCGCGGTCATTTTTCGACCTGCACGGGCGCTTAGTGACCGCGGAACGCCAAGTCTCCAGGTCGCCTCTACAAGCGGCTACTTGAACCAGATCCGCTGGTAGTCCCGGCTCTGGGGGTGGAGGAGCAGCGCCACCAGGGCGATCTCGAACATCAACCCGATGAGGTTGGTGGACAGGGCGTCGTCCAGGCCGAAGTAGTAGGTGCGGAGGGCGAAGGGGAACAAGGCCATGGCCACGCCCAGGATGTAGCCCCACTTCTGCTCGTTGGCGATCCCGTATGCGCCGGCCACCGACCCAACCACCGCCAGCAGGAAGAGCAGCGGGAACACGTTGAACCGCAGCATGTCGAACAGCAGGAGCACGGCGCTGGCGTAGAGCAGGAAGACGGCGATCTGCAGCGTCTGGGGCTGGTGGGGGTTGGTCCATCGCCGGGTCTCCATGGCGTCAGTCTGGCCGATCGCCCTGCCGTGTGGCGGGACGCCCCGCCCCGGCTCGGGCCGCCAGCTGGCCGCAGGCGGCGTCGATGTCGGTGCCCCGGTTGCGGCGGACGGTGGCGTTGACGCCGAGGTCATCGAGGTGCTGGCGGAAGCGGCGCACCCCGTCGGGCGC
>JBOGHQ010000406.1:0-2525 GCA_050744785.1 Acidimicrobiales bacterium
GCCAGAGCCCGTGGCAGTGCCGGGTCCCATCCCGGCCCCGGCCCCGGCCCCGGCCCCAGCCCCGGTGCCGGTGGTGGTGGTGGAGCAGCCCGTGGTGGAGGACTGCCGTCGCAACGGCCAGGCCGAGTCCAGCCGCCGGCCCTGCCAGCCGCCCCGGTGGGGCCACACCGACCAGGGGAACCCCAGGCCCGACTGATGGTTGTGTTTCCGGTCGGTGAACGAACCGGTCCCGACTGGATTGGGAGCAGCCCGACAGGGTAAGAAGAGCGCCAGGCCCGTGACTGCGGTCACATGGCGTCGCCCCCCGCCCGCCCGTTTCCAAGGTGACCATGGCTGTCCCGAACCACGAGATGCCGACGGATGGTCCTGGTTGTCGCTCAAGGCGGCCCTGGCGGCCGTCGATGCCTTCGCAATGACCGCCGTCGTGATGCCCGGCGCGGTGCCCGTTGAGGGTCGGGCCCCCGCCTCGTCCAGGTCCGTCGCCCGAGCCACCATCCTGCGACTGGCCGCCCTCGTCGTCGGGATGTTCCTGGTCCCCAACCTGGCCATCATCGGCCTCCACCTGCTGGCCCAGCGCCAAGCCCCTGCCCCGTCGATGTCGCTGCCCATCAAGAACTTCGCCGAGGTGGACGAGCGCCTGTGGCGGGGGGCGGCGCCCACCCGCGCCGGCTACGAGGCGCTGGCCGCCCACGGCGTCACCACCGTCATCGACCTGCGGGCCGAGGACGACCTCCACGTCGACGAGGCCTGGCTCCAGAGCCTCGGCATCACCCGCATCCACCTGCCCCTGCGCGACGGCCAGGCGCCGGGCGCCGACCTGGTGAGCACCTTCCTCGCCGACGTGGGCCGCAGCAAGGGGCGGGCCTTCGTCCACTGCGGCGCCGGCGTGGGACGCACCGGCACCATGTCGGCCGCCTACCTGGTGGCCACCGGTCAGGCCACCCCCAAGCAGGCGCTGAGGCGCAACCTCTCGGTGGGGCCGCCCTCGCTGGAGCAGATCTCCTTCAGCGCCGGCCTGACCCCCACTTCCATGACCAAGCCGGCGCCGCTCATGGTGGCCATCAGCCGCACGCTCGACGCCCCCCGCCGGGTCTGGACCACCCTGCGCGACTAGCGCCTCGGCCTCAACCGCCGGCCCGCGTGGCGACGAGCCTCAGGGGGCCGGTGCCGCGTTGAGCGGCGTGACGGCCCGCACGGTGGCCTGGATGCGGTCGGTGACGGCGTCGCCGAAGCACCCCCGCAGGCGCCGCTCGGCGTACTTGCCGATCTGCGGGCTCACCAGCAGCTGGACCTGGTCGTCGCCCATGTGGGTGACGCCAAGCAGCGAGTACTCGCCGCCCACCTGGGTGGTGCAGGCGCCCCACAGCGCCCGGGTGGCGGCCACGGGGCCCCGCGCCGAGCCGGGATGGACGGCCAGCACGACCGAGCTGGCCGTGCCGGGCACCTTGGCGTCGGGCCGGTTCTGGGTGGCGTCGGCCAGGGCGTCCAGCCCGCTGGTGGCCACCGCGATGGCCACCGCCGCCACCAGGGCGTGGGGCAGCAGCGACCGGTGCCGGGCGGTGGGGGCAGGGGCGCCGGCGAAGACGCCGGCTGGCATGGAGAGGGGGGCCAGGCGCAGGGCGAGGCCGTGGGCCAGGGCGGGGCCGGCGGTGACGCGGGCGACCCGCTCCACCGCCCAGGCCATGGCCGACAGCACCACGCCGGCGCCGAGGAGCAGGGGGACGAACACCGACATCTCGCCGCCCCGCTTGGTGAGCCAGTCGAAGTTGGTGCGGGGCTCCGGCTGGGCCTCCTCGATGCGGGCCAGCGCCGGGGCGGTGGCCTGCGCCGGGACGGCGCGGGCGGCACCCTCCTTGAGGCGGGCCTCGATGGACCGGAGCCGGTCGAGGATGGCGGCCGCGGCCAGGGCCACCTCGGCGGCCACGAAGAGGACGCCTGCCACCAGGGCCCGGTGCCACTCCCAGCGGTACAGGTAGACGAAGAGGTAGATGGCCGTGGCGCCGACGGCCACCATCAAGATGCCGTAGCGGACCCGCTTCATGCCGCCCCCGCCGCCTCCACCGGCGTGACCTCACCGGTGGTGCCGTCCACCACCACCACCGACCCGGCCGGGAACCGGTCCAGCGCGCCGGCGACACCGACGACGGTGGGGACGCCGAACTCGCGGGCCAGGATGGCCAGATGGGACAGGACGCTGCCTGTCTCGGCCACCAGGCCGCCCAGGCCGGGGAGCAGGGGGGCCAGCGCGGGGTCGAGGGTCCGCGTGACCAGCACCGCGCCCCGCTCGGGGGGTGGACCGCCGCTGTGCACCACCCGGCCCACGCCCCGGCCGCCCCCCGCGCCCTGGCCACCCTCCCGGTCGGCGAAGGCCACCGGCACCACGTTGTCACCGGGCGCCAGCCGGAAGGCGGCCGGCAGCGGTGCGGTCTGGGGTCGGGCCCGGCGAGCGGCCACGTCGTCGGGGGCCAGGCCGGCGCCGACGGCGTCCTCCAGCTCCGACAGCCGCAGCCACCGCACCGCCTCGG
>JBOGHQ010000407.1:0-2978 GCA_050744785.1 Acidimicrobiales bacterium
GCCCTGCTCCCGGTGGTGGCCCGCCGCACGGCGGCGGCCGGCCTCACCGGCCTGGAGTGGGCGGTGGGGGTGCCCGGCTCGGTGGGCGGCGCGGTGCGGATGAACGCCGGCGGCCACGGGTCTGACGTGGGCCAGAGCCTGCTCGGCATCCGCTTCGTGGACCTGGCCGGGGGCGAGGACGGGGAGCGGCCCGCCGCCGCCCTCGACCTGGCCTACCGGCGTTCCTCCATCGCCGCCACCCACGTGGTGGTGGAGGCCTCCTTCGGGTTGGCGCCGGGCGACCGGGAGGAAGCCGAGGCCAGGATCGTCGAGATCGTGCGCTGGCGGCGCGAGCACCAGCCGGGAGGCCAGAACGCGGGCTCGGTCTTCACCAACCCACCGGGCGACTCGGCCGGCCGGCTGGTGGAGGCGGCCGGGCTCAAGGGCCTGCGGGTGGGGTCCGCCACCGTGTCGCCCAAGCATGCCAATTTCGTACAGGCCGACGAGGGGGGCCGGGCCGACGACGTGATGGCGCTGATAACGGAGGTGCAGCGGTTGGTGGAGGAGCGGATGGGCGTCGGGCTGGCGCCCGAGCTGCGGCTGGTGGGCTTCGGCGGGGAGTCGGGGTGACCGGCCCGGGAGGACGGTCCATCAGCAACCCGCTGGTGCGACGTCGCAAGGCGACGGTGGACCAGTGACGGCTCGTTCCCCCCAGCTGTTCGACCAGGAGTCGCGGCCCGGACCGGGGCCGGTGCGGATGGACCCCAGGATCCGGCAGCGCCGCCTCGAGGTGCGCCGCGAGGAGGGGCGCCGCCGCCGGCGGGCCCTGCTGGTCTGCCTGGCCGTGGCCGTCACGCTGGCCGGGGCCGCCGGTGCAACCCGCTCCCCGCTGCTCGATGTCGACTACGTGGATGTCCGGGGGGCGGAGCAGACACCCCGGCTGGAGGTGCTGCGAGCCGGTGGGCTCGACGGCCACCCGGCCATGGTGGAGGTGGACAGCGGCTCGGTGGCCCGAAAGGTGGAGGCGCTGCCCTGGGTCCGCGACGCCACGGTGCGGCGGGACTGGCCCGGGACGGTGCGCATCGACCTCACCGAGCGCCGGCCCGCCGCCGTCCTGCCCGCCGGCCAGGGGGAGTGGGCGGTGGCCGACGCCGCCGGGCGGGTCCTGGCGGTGGGGGCGGACAAGCCGGCTGCCCTGCCCGTGATCGGTGGCGTGCCACAGCCCGGGCCACCCGGCTCCAGCCTCGGCCGCGACGTGCGCCCCGCCCTGGAGGTGGCGGCCAGCCTGCCCCCCGCCCTCCAGCCGCGCGTGGCCGACGTGGCGTCCGTGGCCGGTGGGCAGGTGGAGCTCCAGCTCGTCCCGCCGGGCGGGGTGGTGCGCCTGGGCCCGCCCTCGGGACTGGCGGAGAAGCTGCGGGTCCTCCAGGCCCTGCTGGAGCAGGCCGACCTGGCCCGCCTGGCCGTGATCGACGTCCGGGTGCCCACCGCCCCAGCCTTGACCCGGCGTTGATGATGTGGCTAAAGTTTCGACCATTGCGGGAGGTTGACATAACTCTAACCCTGCAGTAGAGGTTGACACCGGGTCTGGGGTCCCGGGTGGGATCGCCTAGCCGTGCCCAGGAGCGGCCAGGTCCGAGGAGCGCCGATGCGGCGAGACCGCATCGAGGGAGGCTGCACAACATGGCCGCAACGCAGAACTACATCGCCGTCATCAAGGTGGTGGGCATCGGCGGCGGCGGCGTCAACGCCGTCAACCGCATGATCGACGCCGGCCTCAAGGGCGTGGAGTTCATCGCCATCAACACCGACGCCCAGGCGCTGCTGATGAGCGACGCCGACGTCAAGCTCGACATCGGGCGCCAGCTGACGCGGGGGCTGGGCGCCGGGAGCGATCCCGAGGTGGGCCGGCAGGCGGCCGAGGAGCACCGGGACGAGATCGAGGAGGTGCTGAAGGGCTCGGACATGGTGTTCATCACCGCCGGCAAGGGGGGCGGCACCGGCACCGGCGGGGCGCCGGTCGTGGCCGAGATCGCCAAGTCCCTCGGCGCCCTCACCATCGGCGTGGTCACCCGGCCCTTCGCCTTCGAGGGACGGCGCCGGGCCGTGCAGGCCGACGCCGGCATCCAGACCCTCAAGGAGAAGGTCGACACCCTCATCATCATCCCCAACGACCGGCTGCTCACCGTGTCGAACGACAAGACGTCGATGGTCAACGCCTTCAAGATGGCCGACGAGGTGCTCCTCCAGGGCGTGCAGGGCATCACCGACCTGATCACCACCCCTGGCCTCATCAACACCGACTTCGCCGACGTGAAGATGGTGATGAACAACGCCGGCACCGCCATCATGGGCATCGGCACCGCGTCGGGCGAGGGGCGGGCCGTTAACGCGGCCCGGGCCGCCATCACCAGCCCCCTGCTGGAGGCCTCCATCGAAGGGGCCCGCGGCATCCTGCTCAACATCGCCGGTGGCAGCGACCTCGGCCTGTTCGAGGTCAACGAGGCGGCCGAGATCATCCACGGCGTGGCCCACGCCGACGCCAACATCATCTTCGGCAGCGTCATCGACGACGCCATGGGCGACGAGGTGCGCGTCACCGTCATCGCCGCCGGCTTCGACCGGTGGGAGGAGGAGCGCCAGCCCGGGCGGGGCGGACGGGAGGAGCGGCCGCTGTTCGCGTCGCGCCAGGCCCCCCAGCCATCGCGCCCCGACCCCTTCGCTCTCCCCGCCGACGAGGACATCGACCTCGACGACGACGAGTTCGACGTCCCCTCGTTTCTTCGATAGTGCGTCGGCCTCATTCGTCCGCGCCGCTCACTCCACTCGGCCGAGTTGATCGTGCTCCGGCGGGCGAGCGGAGCTCGCGCCGCCTCCGCTCTGTCCTTCTTTGAGCCGTCCGCAGCCGGGGGGGCCGCCTCCGGCGGCGTGATCGGCCGCGGACGAGGTGTGGCGCCGCACGCCGTGGCCCTCCCGTTGCTCGGTGGCCGGGTGCGGTGGAC
>JBOGHQ010000408.1:0-6688 GCA_050744785.1 Acidimicrobiales bacterium
ACTGGAGGGGCCCGGCGGCCCGGCCGGCGACGACCGCGACGAGGTGGGCCGCCTGGAGCGGCTGGCCGAGGCGGCGGTCCTCCGGCTGAGCGACGCCGATGCCACCGCCGACCGATTGGCCGGCGCCCTCGACGCGGTGGCGGACGGCGTGGTGGTCTGCGACGACCAGGGCGAGGTCGTCTTCGCCAACGGGGCGGCCGGCGGGCTCGGTGTGGGCGGCGATGGCGCCAGTGGCACCGATGGCACTGGCACTGGTCTGGTCGGCGTCGCCGTGCAGGAGGCGCTACGGGTGGCACTCGCCACCGAAGACGGCCCGCCCGTCGTCCGCACCGTCGACGTGCTCGGCCCGCCGCGCCGCACCGTCCAGGTCAGCGGCCACGCCCTCGACGACGGCCGGCGGGTGGTCGGGGCGGTGGCGGTGGCCCACGACGTCTCGGAGCAGCGCCGCCTGGAGGTGCAGCGGCGGGACTTCCTCACCAACGTCACGGCCGAGCTGAAGGCCCCCGTCGGCGCGCTGGGTCTGCTGGCCGGCACCATCGTGGCCGAGGACGACCCCGCCCTCACCCGCCGGCTGGCCGCCCGCCTCGAGCGCGACGCCCTCACCGTGGGGAGGGTGGTCGACGACCTGGGCGAGCTGAGCCGGCTGGACGCCGAGGCCGTCCCCGCCCGCGACCCCGTCCCGGTGGACCTCCTCGTGGCCCAGGCAGTGGAGGAGGCCCGAGCCGCCGCGCCCCACCGCACCGTGGCCGTCGACACCGCCGAGGCGCCGGCCGGGCTGGCCGTCACCGGCGACCGCCGCCAGCTGGTCTCGGCCCTCCGCCACCTGGTGCACAACGGCCTCACCTTCTCTGACGGAGAGGTTCGGGTGGCGGTCACCGCCCCGCCGGGCTGGGCCGAGGTCACCGTCACCGACAGGGGCGCCGGCATTCCCGCCGGCGAGCTGGACCGCGTCTTCGAGTGCTTCTTCCGCGGCGGCGCGGCCCGCCACCGGGCCGCCGGCGGGACCGGCGTGGGCCTGGCCGTCGTGGCCCGGGTGGCGGGGGCCCACGGAGGCGAGGTGGTGGTGTCCTCCGCGGAGGGCAAGGGGTCCACCTTCACGCTGCGCCTCCCTGCCGCAGCCGGTGCCGGGACGGCCCCCCGGCCGGCGCGCGAGGCGGTCTGAGCCGGTGTCCTCGGACACGGGCTGGCGCCCGCTGCGGGCCCCGTCGGCCCGCAATGCCCAGATCACCACCACCCCGTTCCGGCGCCTGGCCGTGGCCCATGCCCTGGCCCTGGCCGGCGACGCCATGGTCACCGTGGCCCTGGCCGGCTCGTTGTTCTTCGACATCTCGCCCAGCGCAGCGCGCGGCCGGGTCGCCCTGTCGCTGCTGCTCACCATGGCGCCCTTCGCAGTGGTGGCGCCGTGGCTGGGCCCCGCCATCGACCGGCTTCCCGCCGGTCGCCGCCTGATCGTGGCCGGCGCCGCCGGCGGCCGCTGCCTGGCCGCCCTCTACGCGGCCGAGGTCGTGGACGGGCTGCTGCTGTTCCCCGCCGCCTTCGCCCTGCTGGTGCTGTCCAAGACCCACGCCGTGGCGAAGAGCTCGCTGGTCCCCACCGTGGTGGAGTCCCGGGACGACCTGGTGAGGGCCAACGCCCGCCTCAGCTTGGCCGGGGCGGCGGTGGGCATGGTGGCCTCGGTGCCGGCCATCCTGGTGCTCCAGCTCTTCGACGCGGCGTGGGTGATGCGGCTGGCGGCGGTGGTCTTCGGCGCGGGCGCGGTGGCCTCCCTGCGCATCGTGCAGGTGCACCCCGACGACCCGGCCGAGCGAGGCGCCGCCACCGAGGAGCTCCGCCACGCCGGCATCCGGCTGGCCGCCACCGGCATGGCCATGCTGCGGGCCTCGGTGGGGTTCTTCACCTTCCTGGTGGCCTTCGCCCTGCGCCGGGACGGGGAGCCGGCCTGGCTGTTCGGCGTGGTGATCGTGGCCAGCGTGGCGGGCGGCCTGGTGGGGTCGGTGGTGGCCCCCGCCGCCCGCCGCAAGGTGGTAGAGGAGTACCTCCTCGCCGGCTCCCTCGGGATCGTGGTGGTGTCCATGGTCCTCGCCGCCCGCGCGGGCGGCCGCATGGCCCCGGTGATCGGCGCTGCCGCCCTGGGGTTCGCGGCCGGCACGGGGAAGCTGGCCTTCGACTCGCTGGTGCAGCGCGACGCGCCCGCCGCCGCCCAGGGCCGGTCCTTCGCCCGCTTCGAGGCCGCCTTCCAGCTGACCTGGGTCGTGGGCGCCCTGATCCCGGTGGTGCTGCGGGTGGCCGCTCAGTGGGGCTACGTCACCCTGGCCGTGGCCGCCACCGGGTCCGCCTCCCTGTACCTGTTCGGCCTGAGGGCCCACCGTCGCCGGGGGTCGCCCGAGGCCCGGCCGAGATCGTCACTTTCGAGTAAATAAGGTCCGGATTCCGGACCTTATTTACTCGAAAGTGACGATCACTCGTCGGGGAGGTCGATGCGCTCCAGCCAGAGGCCGGGGGCGTCCACCTCGGCGGGGGTGGGCAGCTCCCGCGCCGAGCGCCACAGGCGGGCCAGGCCGTCCTCGCCGGCCCGCTCCACCACGCCCCGGACGAAGGCCCGGCCCCGCTCGTACTGCGAGGGGCGCACGTCGAGCCCGAAGAGGCGGGCCACGAACCGCTCGCCCTCGCCCCGCTCGGCCCGGCGCCGGCGGAGGGCCTCGACCAGGGCGCCGTAGCCGCTCACCAGCCGGCCGCCCACGGTGTCGAGGATGTGGTCGGTGTAGCCCTCGAGGGTGGCCACCAGCGCCTCGATGCGGGCCAGCGCCAGCTTCTGCTCCGGCGTCTCCATGGCGCCGAGCAGCTCACCGGGGTCGCCCATGACTGCCTGGAACGACGTGGGGTCGGTGGGGTCGACGGCGGTGAGGCGGTCCTCCAGGGCGCTGGGGTCGGGCCGGAAGCCGCCCACGTAGGACCGCAGAAGCTCCTCCATCCGGGCCCGCACGTGGGGCCGGCCGAGCACGGCGTGGTGGGTCACCTCGTTGAGGCACAGCCAGAGCCGCACGTCGTCGAGGGACAGGCTCCAGTCGGTGGCGAAGTCGGTGACGTTGGCCGGCACCACCACCAGCTCGTCGGACTGCGGGCGGGGGATGGGCAGTTCGTACTGGCCCATCGCGCGGCGGGCCAGGTGGCCCACCATGGACCCGGCCTGCATGCCCAGCAGCAGCGGCGCCATCACCTCGGTCATGCCGCCCAGGAGGCCGGCCTGCGGGTTGAGCTCCTCGCCGGCGGTGGCGTCGTCGTCCTTGTCGGCCTCGGCCAGCCCCTGGGCCAGCGCCTCGAACAGGGGTCGGTAGGCCTCCAGGGTGCGGCGGGCCCACTCGCCGCGGCCCACCGGGGTGACAGTGAGGAGGCGGCCGGTGACCGACGTGGGCAGCCCGGTGGCCTCGGCCACGTGGAGGTCGGCCACCCGCACCAGGTCCTCGTAGCGCATGCGCTCGACCGGTTCGGGGTTGGGCTCCGGCGTGCCCTCGGTGGCCAGCCACTGGCCAAGCTGCCGGGCCACCTCGACGTTCACCGGCCCCTGGTTGGACAGGAGCTTGGCCAGCTCGCCGAACAACCCCTCGAAGGGATTGCCGGAGCCGGAGCCGAAGGGACCGGGAGTGCTCACCCGGCCATGGTAGGGCCGCCCCGGCCGTTGGTCGCCGGGCCGGCCCGCCTACTCGGCGGGCCGCTCTACGAGCGTGACCTCGATGGTACGGCGGGCCGTCTCGCGGATGACGTCCAGCGTGACCACGTCGCCGGGGCGGCGGGAGCGGAGGAGGATGCGCAGGGCGCCCATCCCGCCGACGGGCACCTCGTCCACCGACGTGATCACGTCCTCGACCTGGAGCCCGGCCAGGCCGGCCGGGCTCCCGTCGCGGACCTTGGTGACCACCGCGCCACCGTCGACGCCCAGCTTGCCGGCGTGGGCCCCGTCCAGGTCGGTGCCCTCCACGCCGATCCAGGCCGGCACCACCGTGCCGGTGGCCAACAGCTGCTCAGCCACCGATCGGGCGTAGTCGATGGGAGTGGCGTAGCCGGTGGCGGCGCCCCCGGTGGCGGCGCCGGCTGCGGTGGCGATGCCGACCACCGCGCCGTTCTCGTCCACCAGAGCGCTGCCGGAGGCGCGCGGTGCGACCGGGCTGTCGGTCTCGATGAGGTCGCGGAGGGTGGGCTCGTCCTCGCGCTCCAGGTGTCGACCGAGGCCCCGCACCTGTCCCGTCCACGCCGGCCGTCCCTCCCCGATGGTGAGGATGCTCTGCCCCACCCGCAGGGAGGCGGCCGTCCCCAGGGCCACGACGGGCACGTCCGTCCAACCGTCCACCTTGAGCACGGCCACGTCGGTGGCTGGGTCGGCGCCCACCAGGTGGGCCAGGCCCCGGCGGCCGTCCATCGTCACCACGCTGATCTCGTCGGCGGCCACGACCACGTGGTGGTTGGTGAGCAGGTGGCCGTCGGTGCGGAACATGACACCCGAGCCCGTGCCGCTATCTCCCGCCCGCACGACCTCGAGGCGCACGATGGCGGGCCGCACCCGGTCGGCGATCTCGGCCTGTGTGGACCCCGGCGTGACCTCGGTGGGTGCCGGAAGCGTCCCAGCCGGCAGGACGATCTGCTCCACGGCCGGCACGGTGCGGACCCGGTCCCGGTAGCCGCCGGTGGCCACCACGACGCCCAGTGTCAGCATGCAGCTGACCACCGCGGCCAGCCCCACCACCACCCACACCCGGGGAGGGCCCGCCCGCGCCTCGGTCTCGTGGGGCAGGCCGTGGGCGGCCACTTCGGACGGGTGGCGCCACAGTCGGTCGTCGGGAGGGAGAAGAGGACGGTGCGCCTCGTCGTCGCCGAGCGCATCGTCCTGGTCCATTGTGGACGAGGATAACTTTGCCCCTCTCCGGGCAGTCGTCGGGCCCGAAGCCGACCCTCAGTAGCATTGTCGCGTGCGAGCCGTGGCACTTCCCCGCCCGGACGGCGCCGACTGGACCGGGCTGACGCCGGCCCCGCTGCCCGTCGAGGAAGCCTCGACGTGGGCCGTGGTGGCCGGCTGCGGGGCGGTGGTGTCCTTCACCGGGACGGTGCGCGACCGCGCCGAGGGCCGCACTGGTGTCACCCTCCTCGAGTACGAGGCCTACGAGGAGGTGGCCACGGACCGCCTGCGCCACGTGGCCGCCGAGGCCCGGCGCCGGTGGCCGGCCATCGGGCGCCTGGCCCTGCTCCACCGGGTGGGGCCCCTCGCCGTGGGCGAGGCGGCCGTGCTGGTCGTGGTCTCCACGCCCCATCGGGACGAGGCATTCGAGGCGGCCCGGTGGTGCATCGACACCGTGAAGGCCACCGTCCCCCTCTGGAAGCGGGAGGTCTGGGACGGCGGGCAGCAGGAGGACTGGGGTACGGGGGCCGTGAGCGTGGGCGAGATGCCCAGCGGGGGGCCGGCGTCGTGAGCAACCTGCTCTACGTGGCGGTGGCGGTGGCGGTGAGCGTCCTAGGGTCGCTCATCCTCTGGTACCACCACCGCAAACCCCGCTCGCTCGAGTACGGCGTCGACGAGTTCCAACGCGAGCTCCGGGCGCTGGCGCCGGAACGGCGCGAGGGTGAGTGAGGACCGGCGCCGGTAGGTGGCCAGAGACCTCGCCATCGACCTCGGAACGGCGAACACGCTCGTCTACGCGCGCGACCGGGGCATCGTCCTCAACGAGCCCACCGTCATCGCCCTGAACGAGAAGACCCAGGCCGTGCTGGCCATGGGCCACGACGCCTGGCAGATGATCGGCCGCACCCCCGGCTACATCGTGGCCGTGCGCCCCCTTCGCAAGGGCGCCATCACCGACTTCGACATCACCCAGCGCATGATCAGGCTGCTGCTCAAGCGGGCCGGCGTCACCCGCTTCAACCGGACCCGCGTGCTGATCTGCGTGCCGTCGGCCATCACCGAGTTGGAGCGGCGGGCGGTGGAGGAGGCGGCCCGCCGGGCCGGCGCCGCCGACCCGTACCTGATCCACCAGCCCATGGCCGCCGCCATCGGGGCCGGCCTGCCCATCCACGAACCGCTCGGGAACATGGTGGTCGACGTGGGCGGTGGCACCACCGAGACGGCGGTGATCTCGCTGGGCGGGATCGTCGCCCTCCAGGCCATCCGCGTCGGCAGCTTCGACATCGACGCCGCCATCCAGACCTACGTGCGCCGGGACTACGGCATGGCCATCGGGGAGCGCACCGCCGAGGAGATCAAGCTGGCCATCGGCAGCGCCTTCCCCGTCGACGACTCGGTCAAGGCCGAGGTCCGCGGCCGCGACCTCATGACCGGCCTGCCCAAGACGGTGATCCTGTCGCCCGACGAGGTGCGGGCCGCCATCGACGAGCAGGTGAGCGCCATCGTCGACTCGGTGGTCCAATGCCTCGGGCAGGCCCCGCCCGAGCTGGCCCAGGACCTCATCGCCCAGGGCATCCATCTCGTCGGCGGCGGCGGCATGCTGCGCGGCCTCGACCGGCGGCTGGAGGAGGAGACGGCCATCCCCGTTCACCTGGTTGACGCCCCCCTCGAGTGCGTGGTGCTCGGCGCCGGCCGCTGCCTGGAGGCCTTCGATTCCCTGAAGGTCATGTTCATGGGCTCGGAGCGATGAGTTTCGGCCTCATTCGTTCGCTTCGCTCACTTCATTCGGGCCAGCTCGAC
>JBOGHQ010000409.1:0-3371 GCA_050744785.1 Acidimicrobiales bacterium
CCTCAGCACCTCCCCGGCGCCGGCCCCGGCCGCCCCGCCGGCGCCGTCGCGACGGCGACCCGGCCGCACCCTCCTTGATCTCCTCCTCCACCGTCTCGGCGGTGGGAGCGCCGGCGATGTGGGCGAACTCCGGCAGGGCCAACTCGACGCCCCGCCGGGGCGGGTCGAGGGCCTGGATGGTGAAGATGCGCGTCTCTCCCCGCGTGAGCGCCTCCTTGGCTGCCCGCGGCGGCGGGTCGCCCAGCGCGCTGAGAGGGATGTAGCAGCGCACCTTGTCGGCCATCACGAAGGCGCCGTGGGAGGAGAACGACTCCACCTCGCCGTCCACGGTGCTGCCCAGCGGGTGGGCGCCGACGAACTCGATGAACGGCAGGGGCTCGTTCACCGGCTCCGACGGCGGCGCACCGCCCCGCCGGCGGCGACGGCGCTTCACGTTGGGCGAGTCCGGCTCCACCGCCTCCTCGGTGGCCACGGCGATGGCCTTCTCGACCCGCTTGGCCTCCTGGCTCTCCTTGCCGGACCGCTTGGCCCGCCGTGCCTCCCGCATGGAATCGCGGCTCTTCGGGCCCCGCACCGGTGTGCGGGGCGTGAAGATCCACCCCACCCCCGGCACCGGCTTGCCGCCGATCAGTCGCCCGTTGTTGAACAGCCACTCGTGCTCGCCGTGGAACTCCTGGAACGAGTCGTTGGACAGCACGGTGGCGCCCACCTTCTCGGCCACGCGCAGGAGGAAGGCGTCGCCCCGGCCGATGGCACCGGCGGGCGGCGACACCAGCTCGTTGTGGGCCACCGCCTCGTCGAAGGCAGTCCGCTCCGAGGGGTCGATGCGGTGCCCGAAGGTGGCGTCCACCACCACCGTGATGACGTCGTCAGCGAACTCCCGCCGGTACTCCCGTACGGCGTGGTCCAGCTGCCCCAGGCTGGGAAGCGAGCGCCCTTCGGTGGCGATGTTCGAACCGTCGACGACGATGTGGCGCGCAGGCACTAGGGAGCGGATGCTATGCGACGCCACCGGCCGTCTCGGGGATGCCGGACCGCCGTCACAAGCCCTGGAAGGCCCGGTCGAGCAGGTCCTCCTGCTCCATCTGGTGCAGGGCGAAGATGCCCGAGGCCGGACTGCCGGTCTCGATGCGGGTCACCGGCCGCAGCTCGTCGCCCTCCCGCAGCAAACGCAGCAGGCGGGCCCGCACGAAGCCCCACGCGCCCATGTTCTCGGGCTCCTCCTGGAGCCACACCACCTCGTCGGCGCCGGGGTAGCGGGCCAGGGTGGCGGCGATCTGCTCCGCCGGCCACGGGTAGAACTGCTCGACGCGCACCACCGCGGCGTGGAGCTTCCGCTCGTCCCGCACCGCCAGGGCCTCGTAGGCCACCTTGCCCGAGCACATCACCACCCGCTCCACCGGGGCCGGGTCGGTGACGGCGGCATCGTCCAGCACCTCGTGGAAGCGACCCTGCTCGAAGGCCGACACCGGCGAGCGGGACAGCCGGGCCCGCAGCAGCGACTTGGGTGTGAAGACCACCAGCGGGGTACGCCGCTCGCGCCGCACCTGGCGGCGCAAGAGGTGGAAGTACTGCGCCGAGGTGGTGGCGTTGGCGACCTGGATGTTGTCCTCGGCCGACAGGGTGAGGAACCGCTCCAGCCGGGCCGAGCTGTGCTCCGGGCCCTGGCCCTCGTAGCCGTGGGGCAGCAGCATCACCAGGCCCGAGGTCTGGCCCCACTTGTCCTCGGCGGCCACGATGAACTGGTCGATGATCACCTGGGCCGCGTTGGCGAAGTCGCCGAACTGGGCCTCCCACGCCACCAGGGCGTCCTTGTGGGCCACTGAGTAGCCGTACTCGAAGCCCAGGGCGGCGTACTCCGACAACAGCGAGTCGTAGACGAAGAAGCGGCCCTGCTGGCCGGGCGGGGCCAGCGCGGCCAGGGGGAAGTGCTCGGCGCCGGTGGCGTAGTCCACCAGCACGGCGTGGCGCTGGGAGAACGTGCCCCTCCGAGTGTCCTGACCGGACAGGCGCACGTCGTCGCCCTCGAGGAGGATGGACCCGAAGGCCAGGGCCTCGGCCAGTGCCCAGTCGACCTCGCCCGCCTCCCAGGCCTTGGCCCGGGCCTGGAGCTGGCGGGCCAGCTTGGGGTGCACGGTGAAGCCCTCGGGTGCGGCATGCATCGCGCCCGCCACCCGGTCCAGCACCTTTCGGGCAACACCCGTCTCCGGCGAGAGCCTCACCTCGGGCACCGGCGCGTTCACCAGGGCGGTGGGCTTGGGAGGGGCCGACTGGCGGGTCTGGTCCAACGCGGCCTGGAGCCGGGCCGAGAAGTCGTCCAAGGCCTGCTCCGCCTCCTCCAGGGTGATGTCGCCCCGCTTCACCAGCGCCTCGGTGTAGAGCTTGCGGACCGAGCGACGACGCTCGATGCGGCCGTACATCTGGGGCTGGGTGTAGCTCGGCTCGTCGGCCTCGTTGTGGCCGAAGCGCCGGTAGCACACCATGTCGATCACGACGTCCTTGCGGAAGGCCAGGCGGAAGGCGAAGGCCAGGCGGGCCACCCGGACGCAGGCCTCGGGATCGTCGCCGTTGACGTGGAACACCGGCGCCTGGACCATCTTGGCCACGTCGGTGGCGTAGACGGAGGAGCGGGCCGACTCCGGGCTGGTGGTGAAGCCGAGCTGGTTGTTGATGACCAGGTGGATGGTGCCGCCGGTCCCGTAGCCCCGGAGGGCCGACAGGTTGAGGGTCTCGGCCACCACGCCCTGGCCGGCGAAGGCGGCGTCGCCGTGGATCAGCAGGGGCAGCACCGGGTACTCGTGGCCGCGGTCCAGCAGGTCCTGCTTGGCCCTGGCCATGCCCTCCACCACCGGGTCCACCGCCTCCAGGTGGGACGGGTTGGAGGCCAGCGTCACCGGGATGCCCACCCCTGAGCGGCCCACGAACTTGCCGGTGGCACCCTTGTGGTACTTGACGTCGCCCGACCCCTGGACGGTGTCGGGATCGATGTCGCCCTCGAACTCCCGGAACAGCTCCCGGTAGGACTTGCCCACGATGTTGGCCAGCACGTTGAGCCGGCCCCGGTGGGCCATGCCCAGCACGGCCTCGGCCACACCGGCCCGCGCCGCCTCGTCCAGCGCCGCGTCCAGCAGCGGGATGGCCGACTCGCCACCCTCCAGGCCGAAGCGCTTCTGCCCCACGTACCGGGTGTGCAGGAAGCGCTCGAAGGCCTCGGCCGCGTTGAGCCGGCCCAGGATGTGGCGCTGCTCCTCGGGGGTGAGGGCGATGTCCACGCCCTCCACGTGCTCCTGGATCCACCGCTTCTGGTCGGGCTCCTGGATGTGCATGTACTCCACGCCGACGGTGCGGCAGTAGGCGTCGCGCAGGATGCC
>JBOGHQ010000410.1:0-2970 GCA_050744785.1 Acidimicrobiales bacterium
GGGCCGTGGCGCAGCCGCGGCGCGGCGGTGCTCTACACGGTGCGGTTGCGGGGCGCCGGCGGTGCCCACCACAGCCGTTCTGGCACCGAAATCGGTACCGGAACGGACTCGTTTTCGGGACCAGAATGGCGGGGTGGGGGGGCGGGGGCGGTGGTCGGCGCCCTGGCCCTCGAGGACCAGATCCGGCCCGAGTCCAAGGAGGCCGTCGACGGGCTGCACCGGCTCGGCGTGCAGGTGGTCCTCATCACCGGCGACGCCCGCCAGGTGGCCGAGGCCGTCGCCGCCGAGCTCGGGATCGACGAGGTCTTCGCTGAGGTGCTGCCCGAGGACAAGGACCGGGTGGTGGCCGAGCTGCAGGACCGCCGTCTGCGGGTCGCCATGGTGGGCGACGGCGTGAACGACGCCCCCGCCCTGGCCCGGGCCGACGTGGGCATCGCCATCGGCGCCGGCACCGACGTGGCCATCGAGTCGGCGGGCGTGGTGCTGGCCTCGTCCGATCCCCGTGGCGTGCTGGGGGTGATCCGCCTGTCCCGGGCCAGCTTCCGGAAGATGGTGCAGAACCTGGTGTGGGGTGCCGGCTACAACCTCTTCGCCATCCCGCTGGCGGCCGGCGTCCTGGCCGCGGCCGGCGTGACGCTCTCGCCCGCCGTGGCGGCGGTCCTGATGAGCGCCTCCACCGTGGTGGTCGCCCTTAACGCCCAGCTCCTCCGCCGTGTCGACCTCCGCCCGCCGCCGGCGCAAGCCGGCGGCGCCGGAGCGGCGGCACCCGTCAGTCCCCGAACTCGGTCCGCACACCCGGTGGGGTGAGGGCGGCGATGTAGTGGTGGGGAAGATGGTCGTGGAACGAGGCGCCCAGGTTGAGCTTGCGCAACCAGGGCACCTGCCGGACCACGAAGCCCAGTGGTGAGGCGGCCAGCTCCACCAGGTTGCCGATCTGGGCCCGGTTCCGGGGGCTGGGCACCCAGCGGCGGGGCTCCACGCCGGCCCGGCACCGGTACTCCCGCCCGAAATGGGCAAAGGGCCCGGCCGGCTTGGGGGACAGGCGGGTCACCACGTCATTGCCGTAGACGTAGCGGATGACCCGGCTGCCGAGGAACGGGTGGGCGTCGCCGGCCCGAGCCATGGCCGGGTCGCCCACCATGGGTTGGCCGTAGGTGTAGACGCCCCGGAGGGGCTCGGCGAAGGGCCGGTACTCGGGCTCGGTGACCAGCATGACGCCCAGCAGGGCGGCCAGGGCCCCGCCCAGGCTGTGACCGGTGAGGTAGAGCGCCTCGCAGGCATTGGCCATCCGGCCGCCGCCGGGGCGGATGGAGGCACCCTCCAGGGCCCGGCCGAGGGCGGCCACCACCTCGACCCGGGTCGCCCGCACGTTGCGGTAGAACCCGCCGTGGACGTCGAACTCGCCGGCCGCGCCGGGGAACTGGACCGAGACCCGCTCCGGGTAGATGTCGAGGTCGGTGAGCCAGTTCACCAGGTTGGCCGGCTCGGTGCCCCGGTAGCACACGACCACCACCCGGCCGTCCTTGCTCTGGACCAGGAACACCGTGGAGCGGATGAACATGGCGTCCACCGACGCGCTGATCTCCACGCAGTGGCACTCCTCCAGCCCCATGCGGGCCATGATCGTGGCCACCGTGCCGCAGTCGGAGTAGGCGTAGCCCGAGCAGGTGGCCAGGACGTGGGCCAGCGTGGCGTTGGGGTGGCTCTCCGCCCTGAGCAGCCGCTCGGTGAGGTCCGGGTACACCGGGAACGCCGGCGTGACAGTGGACTTGAGGGGCCGGAGCTCCTCGTAGCTCGGCGCCGTGCAGTGCGAGATCGACACGAGTGACGTCCTGGTCCGGGAGCCCCGAACGTAGCGCGGGGCGGTACCGTCGTCTGGGGAGCTCACCATCTTGGAGGCAGCGATGACCGAGGAGGTGCGGGCCAGCTCGGGCGACGACGGCATCGACGACGACATCGTCGCCCTCGCCCTCGCCGCCGAGCCGGACGCGCCCGTCCCGGAGGACGCCGTCGACCTCTGGTCGCTCCTGTCATCCGAGACGTCCTCCGGCGACGGTCTCCTCCCGAGCTGGTACATGCCCGCTCCCATGGGCGGGGCCGGGCCGTTGACGGGGTGGCGGCGGCGCCTCGCCCTCCTCCTCGTCGTCGCCCTGCTGCTCATCACGGCCTACGGGCTCTGCAACACCTATGGGCAGGTGGCCACCGGCTGAGCCCCCGCGATCGCGGCTCATCCACATCGCGCTGAAGTTCCGGCGCCGTCGTGCCGAGACATCTCCCAACGGCAACGACCCACGAAACGGCAAATCCGGGGAAACCCGGCGACGCAAAGCCACGGACCTGACGGAGCACCGCTCGCAAGGCAGCCGGGCTACCGAATGGGAGGCCTGCGCCTCCTCAGTGGGCTGATCGGCGGCAACGCCACGGGGAGGTGCGCGAGATGACGAGGACCCGCAAGGTGCTGGGCGCGGTGGTGGTGGCATTCCTGGCCCTCTCACTCATGGCCATCCAGCCGGCCGGGGCGGACACCGTGTCCGACGAGGCGGCCTTCCTGGCCAAGCTCAACGACCTGCGGGGGTCCAGGGGCGCCCGGGCACTCGAGACCGACAGCGCCCTGGCGCTGGTGGCCCGGACCTGGTCGGCCGCCATGGCCTCAAAGGGCGCCATCTCCCACAACCCGGCCCTCGGCTCGCTGGCGCCCGACAACTGGTCCCGGCTGGGCGAGAACGTCGGGATGGGCATGGACGTGCAGGGCCTGCACGACGCCTTCGTGAACAGCGCGGCCCACTTCAAGAACATGGTCGACGGCGGCTTCGACGCCGTGGGCATCGGGGTCGTGCACGGCAACGGCGGGATGATCTTCGTCACCGTCAACTTCATGACCACCAAGGTGGTCACCGCGGCGGCCACGGCCCCCGCCCCGGCCCCGCCCGCCCCAGCTCCGGCACCGGCCCCGGTGGCCACGCCCGCCCC
>JBOGHQ010000411.1:0-5125 GCA_050744785.1 Acidimicrobiales bacterium
GTGGATCCGCACTGAGGTCGGCTCGCCACTGGTCCGGAGAGAGGACGCCGTCTGGCGCACCAGATCGGCCTTCCTGGGAGCTCGGCTCACCACCTGGCCACCGGTCCTTGCGACCCACTCGTCCCCTTGCTTGCTGATGTCGATCCGCTTGAGTGCCATGCGCTCCCTTTACCCGTCGACGGCGCGATGGAACACTTTCAGAGCAGGTGTAATCGGGTGGCCCCGGTGCGCGTTGGAACCGGTGAGCGGCAACGAGGCCGGAACCGAGGAGCACCCGATGAGTACTCGCAGCATCGTCATCACCGTCCTGGCGGGGGTCTCCGCCATGGCCATCCCGGCGGCAGCCATGGAGGTGGCCCAGCCGGCCCGGCCCCGGGTGGTGAAGGCCGGCGCCGCCGGCCCGGCTCCGTCCGCCAGGCCCGCCAAGTTCACCGGCACCGTCGCCCCGAAGGTGGAGGTCGCAGCGCCGGCGGCCGCCCCCGCTCCGCCGGCGACCGAGGCGCCCAAGCCGGTGGTGGCCACGGCGCTCAAGCCGGTGACCACGACGGCTCCCAAGCCAGACGAGGCCGTCCGCAAGCTCCCGCTGCCGCCCCAGCCCGTACGGCTGGTCTGCGAGCCCGGGCTACCCGACGGTGCCCCCGCCGTGCGCTGCACGTGGTCCCCGCTGGACGGCGCCGTTCACTACGTGCTGTTCCGGCTCACCGGTGACGTCAAGGAACGCATCTCCACCGGGACGGACACGAGCTTCGTGGACCGGAGCGTGGCGAGGGGGATGGTGTACGCGTACGGGGTCAAGGCCCTCGACGCCGGGGGCCAGATCATCGGGGTCAGCGACGTCGTCCGCCTGTACTGCTGCGGTGCGCCCATGCCCGAGAAGCAGCATCTCCGGCTGGCCTGCGAGGCGGGCCTGTCCGGGAACGTGCCCACGGTCCGTTGCCGGTGGTCGGCGGCCGACCGCGCCGACCACTACGTGCTGTTCCGCAAGACGGCGGACGGCACCCTTGAGCGCATCTTCACCGGGACCGATACGGCCTTCGTGGACCTCGGCGTGATCCCCGGAATGGAGTATGGCTACGGCGTCAAGGCCGTCGGCGCCGCCGGCCGGGTCATCGGGGCCAGCGACATCGTGCGGCTGTCCTGCTGCGGCGGGGCCGGGTAGGCGGCTCGGGCCGGCGTGGCCTTCGCCGACCTCCCGGCCGTGCGCCGGGCCGCTGCCCTGGATACTCCCGGGATCGCCGACGACGAAGCGCTCGTCCGGCGGGCCCGGGAGGATCCCGACGCGTTCGCGGCCCTGTTCCGCCGTCACTGGAAGGGTATCTACACCTTCGCCTACCGGCGATGCGGTTCCCGGGACGTGGCCGAGGAGGTGACCGCCTCCACCTTCGAGCGAGCGTGGAAGGCCCTGCCCACCTTCAGCTGGCGGGGCGGCGGCGTGCAGCCGTGGCTGTACCGGATCGCCGCCACCGAGCTGGCCGGCTGGTACCGAACCGAGCGGCGCCACCAGACGCCCCGGGCCCAGGTCGTGCTGCGGGAGCTGTCCGACACCCGCATCGTCAACGAGGGAAGCTTCGAGATGGACGAGGCCGTACGGGCCGCCCTGGGCCGGCTCCGGCCGCGCTACCAGGAGGCCCTCACCCTGCGGTACTTCGCCGCCCTCGGTCCCGAGGAAGCGGCGGCGGCCATGGGCTGCACCCGCCCCACGCTGGCGGTCGTCGTGCACCGCGCCCTGCGGGCCCTACGCAAGGCCCTGGCCGAGGAAGAGGGAGCATGAAGCCGAAGCTGGATCACCGTTCGTTGCGCCAGGAGCTGGCGCGCATGGGACAGGAGGCGGTACCGCCCCCCTCTCCCGGGTTCCTGGCCGAGCTGGAGGGGCGGCTGCGGGCCGAGCCCCGGATCACCGTCGTGGAGCCGGCGCCGGTCACCGCCCGCCGCCGGTACCAGGGTGCGTGGGTCGCCGTGGGGGCAGCGGTAGCAGCCGTGCTGGCCCTGGCCGGGCCGCAGGGCGGCGGCGACGTGTCGGTCACCGCCGACGACGCGGCCGCCACCTCCACGCCCACCACGGCCGTTCCCGATCCCACCACGACCACCGCCACGACCACGACCACGACCGCCGCCGCCGCGCCGCCGGCGCCGGTGGCCGCCGCCGCCCCACCCCAGGCACCCCGGCCCACCACGACCACCAGCGCGGTGCCCAGGACCACCACCACCATCGCCGCAGTGGTGAGCCCCGACCCGGTGCAGCTCACCACCACCACGACCACGTGGCCGATCGTCCGGCTCGATCTCCGCTGCGGGGCCACAGCGGGCGAGAGCCCCAAGGTCAGCTGCGCATGGTCGGGGCCGGAGCAGCCCGGGCTGGCCGGCTGGCGCATGCACCGGGCCGCCGGGAAGGACGCCAAGCGCCTCGTCTGGAGCACGCCCGACGCCGGGGCCCGGTCCTACGAGGACACCGCCGTGGTCGGCGGCACCACCTACCAGTACCTGGTCGAGGCCGTGGACGCGGCGGGGCGCACCCTGGCCAAGGGCGGGATCGTGGAGGTGGCCTGCTGCGCCGGCTGAGGGCGTTCCCGGAACGGGAGGTTGGGTAGAAGGGGGCCAGACGGGCTCTGCGACGCGAGGAGGCAGCCGTGGCCAAGGTGGCGTTCGTACTGGCGGAGGACTTCGAGGACTCCGAGTTCCAGGTTCCCTATGACCGGCTCCGGGAAGCGGGGCACGAGGTGACCGTGGTGGGTGCCGTGGCCGGCAAGGCGGTCCGGGGGAAGCGGGGCCAGTCCTCGCACACCCTCGAGGCCGCTCCCGACCAGGTGGACGCCGGCGACTTCGACGCCCTGGTGATCCCCGGCGGCTACTCCCCCGACAAGCTGCGCACCGAGGACGGCGTGGTGAAACTGGTGCAGGGGGTGCTGGAGCAGGACCGCCCGGTCGCCGCCATCTGCCACGGGCCCAGCCTGCTGGTGGAGGCCGACGCCGTGCATCGCCGCACCGTCACGTCCTGGCCCTCGATCCGAACCGACCTAACCAACGCCGGCGCGGCGTGGGTGGACCGCGAGGTGGTGGAGGACGGCAACCTCATCACCTCCCGGAAGCCCGGCGACCTCGACGCCTTCGTGAGCGCCCTGCTGCGCCGCCTCGCGACCACCGACTGACCCACGGTCGAAGGCCGAGCCCTCAGGCCACCGCCTTCGAGCGGGCCAAGGCCGCCCGCTCGTACCTGCCGAGGAAGCGGCTGAGCTGCCGCCGCTGCCGGCGGACAGCCAGCACCTGCGCCCGCAGCGCCTCCTGCCCGGGAGGCTCGAGGTCGTAGATCCGCCGGGCCGGCCCCCGGCTGGTGGTGTCCCAGCGGGACCGGACCTGGCCAGCTGCCTCCATGGCCCGCAAGGCTCGGTAGATACGGCCCCGGTCGATGAAGTGGAACCCCAGGTCGTCGAGCTCGCCCTTGAGCTGGTAGCCGTAGGTCGGCTTGGCATCCAGGGCCAACATGATGCACGCCTCCAGAAAGCCCGGCGCAGCCACCGGGCCGGCGGCATCCGCCTCGTGTTCGATGTCGTGGTCCATGGCGCGCGACCCTAGGGGCCGACGGTTACGACGACGTTGGCTCGGTGTGTCCTCCAGGTGAAACCATGGATCCCCGATACCAGGACCGTGATCCCGGCGCTCAACGGGAGAAGCGGCGCCGGAGGGCGCCCGTTCGCTCCCCGATCACGATGAGGGCCACGGAGGCCGCGATGGCCACCACCGAGCCGATGACGTTGAGCTCGAACACGTCGCCGGTGCCGAGGGCATTGGCGACCATGCCACCCACCACCGACCCGATGACGCCAAGCAGCACGGTCATGCCGAGGCTCAGTTCCTGCTTGCCCGGCACCAGCAACCTGGCCACCACCCCGACGACCAGACCGAACACGATGAAACCGATCATGGCGCTCCTGTCCAGGGGCTGCGGGCGCGCCCTGGTTTAGTCTCCCAGACTCCGGTCAGGAGCAACCCTCGGTGTACTCCACCTCCGGGAGGCGGCCGGCTCGCATGGAGGTGACCCGGACGCCGTCGGTCTCCAGCACGAGGCGGTAGCCGGCGTCGGCCCGCTCGGTGGGCACGAGCGTCAGGTAGTGGCCACCGATGGAGAAGTCGTGGGGCGTGACCCGCAGGCGGTTGCCGTACCGGCGCTGGGCCTCGGCCTCGGTGTGGCCGATGGCCACGCCCTCGGCGGTCGTCGTGGTGCCGGCGGTCACGTCGGCTCGGGCCACCACGCCGCTGGCCACCAGGAAGGACAGCCCGTCGAAGCCACGCTCCGGGCCATACAAGGTGCACGCCTCGGTGGGCGCGCCGAGGTCCCGCAGCGTCGCCCCGAGCGCGGCGCCGGCCTCGGCCACCGTCATCCCCACCTGGACCGGGCCCACGCCTCGAAGCCCCAAGGTCAACGGCGCCGGGGCAGGCGCCGGCGCCGCCGTCGTCGTCGCTGCGGTGCTGGAGGCCACCGTGTCGCGCTGGTCGGACGTGGCGTCGCTGCCGTCGCCGCCCCGGCAGGACGCGGCAACGCCGGCGAGGAGGACGAGGGCCAGGGCCACTGTGCTGCGCACGGGCACCACCCCATCCTGCCTCGCCGGCGCTGCCGGCTGAGGTCCTACCTCTTGGTGGTCTTGCGGGCCTTGGCCGTGGTGGCCTTCTTGCCCTTGCCTTTGCCCTTCGCCTTGGCCTTGGCCTTGGAGAGGGTGGCCTTTCCGCCCACCGAGTCCACGAAGCTCTGCGTGACGTAGAGCGTGCCGTCCTCGTCGTGCACCACGCCGATGCCGGCGGCGTCGAAGCGGGCGTTGAGGATGTTGGCCCGGTGGCCGGGGCTCTCCATCAGGCGCCGGTGCGCGTCCTCCAGGGAGCCGTTGACGGCCACGTTCTCGCCCAGGGCGCTGGCCCCCAGGGCCTTGCGGGTCGAGGCGGCGAAGTAGGCGGTGCTGTGCCAGATATCCCGGCGCCCGGCCATGGCCGTGCTCTGCCGGACGGCCCACTCGGCGATCTGGGGCCGGGAGAGCAGCGGGGGGAGGCCGGCCGCGGCCCGCTCCTCGTTCATCAGCTGGAGCAGGCGCACGTTGTGCACCGGCACCTCGGCCACCGCACCGGGCCGGGCCGGCGC
>JBOGHQ010000412.1:0-2937 GCA_050744785.1 Acidimicrobiales bacterium
CCGCCGGCCTGCTCACCCTGGCCGCCTGCAGCCTGCGGGTCCGCTCAGCGCGTCGCCGGAGCCACGCCGGCCGCGAGAGCGCCGGCCCGGCCTGGTGCCCCCGCGCTCTGGGGGATGGCGCCGGACGGTGTGGTGGTTCTCTTCCGGCCACAACGGACGGCGGGCTGGAGGTACGGCACATGAGGCAGATGGGCGGAGTGTCGAGCCGACCTGTCGGAAGCGCGGTGCTCAACAAGCCCCAGCGCGTCCTCACCGTGGTGGCGCTCGGCGTCGCCCTGTACGTGCTGCACCTCGTCGGCGCCGACAACCACCACCGCCAGGAGGACCCGAGCCTCAACGTCATCCTCCTGTTCCGGTTGCGGGTGGCCGACCTGGGGCTCCTCGCGATCTGGTTCGTGAGCAGCCGCGCCACGCTCCATCGGTGGTCGGAACGACCCTGGTCGTGAACCGAAGGGGCCGTGCCGTGCCTACCACGGAGCGAGGGCGTTCCTAGTGCGCTGGCCACAAAGGTTCGCGCGTTTCAAATAGCACGGGACGCGACGCATCAGGAGGCGGGCTCCTTCGGCGCCACGGTCCTGCGGGGCCGGGGCGCCCGGCCGTTCCTCGCCACCTCGGAGGGCGAGACGAAGGGCGCCACCCGGCCGAGGAGGCCGGTCAGCTCAGGGCGCTGGAGGGTCTCGTGGTCCACCAGGGCGGCGGCGGTGGCGTCGAGCACGGCCCGGTTGGCCACCAGGATGGCGGCGGCGGCCGCCTCCTGCTCGTCGAGGATGCGGCGGATCTCGGCGTCGAGGTGCTCCATGGTGGGCTGGGAGACGTCCCGGGTGGACAGGTAGTCCCGGCCCAGGAAGACCTCGCGATGCTCGTGCAGTACACGCATGCGGCCCAGGCGGGCGCTCATGCCGTAGCGCCCGGCCATGTCCCGGGCGATGTCGGTGGCCCGGCCCAGATCCTGCTCCGACCCGGTGGAGGGATGGCCGAACACCAGCTCCTCGGCCGCGATGCCGGCCATGGTCACCGCGATGCGCGACTCCATCTCGGGCCGGGTGAGCACCGCCTTCTCCTCGCCCAGCACGGCCAGGTGGCCCACGCCCGAGCCCCGGGCCACCACCGAGACCTTCTCCAGGGCGTCGGCCTGGCCCACCGCGGCGGCCACCACGGCGTGGCCGGCCTCGTGGTAGGAGATCCGGCGCTTGTCGGCGGCCGACAGCACCTGGGCCGGGCGCTTGGGGCCGGCCATGACCCGCTCCACCGCCTCCTCCAGGTGGTGGTGGCCGACGGCGCTGGCCCGCTCCCGCACCGCCAGCAGGGCGGCCTCGTTGACGACGTTGGCCAGGTCGGCCCCGCTGAAGCCGGCCGTGCGCCGGGCCACTTGGGGCAGCTCGGTGGTGGCGTCGGCCAGCCGCCGCGTGGACGCGTGCAGCTCCAGGATGGCCCGCCGGGCGGCCAGGTCGGGCCGCTCGACGGTGACGTGGCGGTCGAAGCGACCGGCCCGCACCAGGGCGGGGTCCAAGATGTCGGGGCGGTTGGTGGCGGCGATGACCACGATGCCCTCGGTGGGGCTGAAGCCGTCGATCTGCACGAGCATCTCGTTGAGGGTCTGCTCCCGCTCGTCGTTGCCGCCGCCCACGCCGGCGCCGCGCTGGCGGCCGGCCGCGTCCAGCTCGTCGATGAAGATGAGCGAGGGGGCGCTGGCCCGGGCCTGGCGGAACAGGTCGCGCACCCGGGCCGCCCCCACGCCCACCAGCGACTCCACGAACTCCGAGCCGGAGATGGAGTAGAAGCTGGCGTTGGCCTCGCCGGCCACGGCCCGGGCCAACAGGGTCTTGCCACAGCCGGGGGGGCCGGTGAGCAGCACGCCCTTGGGGGGCAGGGCCCCCATCTGGGCGAACAGGGTGGGGTCGGCCAGGTAGTCGCGGATCTCGGCCAGCTCGGCCTTGGCCTCCTCGGCGGCAGCCACGTTGGCGAAGGTGACCACCTCGGTGGCCGCCCTGGACATGCGCTTGTCGCCCAGGCGGCCGAACACCAGGAACGGCGAGGTGCCCGACCCTCCGCCCCCCGACAGGGAGAACACCAGGGCGAACAGGTTGGCCAGGATCACGAGCGGCAGCAGGAACTGCGACACGAAGCGCACCACCGCCTTGGCCGACTGGGCGTCGACGGTGACCGACACGTCGTTGCCGTAGAAGACGCGCAGGAGGTCGTTGGTGGCGGCGTCGCTCCGGGGGTAGGCGGCCCAGAACCGGCGCAGCACCTTGCCGTTCGGGCCCACCAGCTCGCCGGTGATGCGCGAGTCCTGGTCGAGCAGGCGCACCGAGCGGATCCGGCCCGCCACCACGTGGCCGGCGGCGTCCTTGAGGGGCTGGCCCTCCGCGTCCTTGGGCCCGGTGCTGTTGGCCACCAGGGTGTTGAGGCTGATCTCGCTCCCCGGGGACGACGGGCGCAGGAAGCCGAGCGCGGCGGCATAGCCGGCGCCGAGGGCGACCAAGGTGGCCAGCAGCAGCACGGTCCGGCGCCGGCCCGGACGGGCCTTCTTTGCCTTGTCGGCCCTGGGCGCGGGCGCCCCGTCACGCCTGCCCGCCCTGGCCACCGACGGGGGTTGGGCCTTCTTCCTCATTTGGTTCCTCCTGCGAGTCGTGGTTGTCGCATCGGTCAGCACGCTTCCTTGGCGATCTGGCACCCGGCCTCGGTGCGGGCCCGGGCCCGGCGGGAGGCGATCCCGCCCATCCCGCAGGCCAGCAGGGCCGCGATGCCGGCCGAGACCACCGGCCAGCCGGCCGGGCCCTCGCCGGCATCGGCGCGCACCATGTGGTAGCCGGGCAGGGGGGCGGCGTCGGGCGCGTCCTCCCGGATGCCGGCCACGCCGGGGTGACCGGCGGGGGCACCGCCGGGGACGGGCAGGGCGCCGCCCGGGGCCGGGGCCGCCGCCCCACCGGGGGC
>JBOGHQ010000413.1:0-9098 GCA_050744785.1 Acidimicrobiales bacterium
CCTTGGCGTCCTCGATGGTGACGATGCGCTCGTCGTTGGGCAGGAACCCCGACATCACGTTGAGCAATGTGGTCTTACCGGTGCCGGTACCGCCCGAGATGATGACGTTGAGCCGGCCGTGGACGCACGCCTCCAGGAAGCGGGCCACCTCCTCGCTCAAGGTGCCGAACTCGATCAGGTCGCTGACCGTGAACGGGTCCTTGGAGAACTTCCGGATGGTGAGGAACGGACCGCCGATGGCCAGCGGGTGTACCACCGCGTTCACACGAGATCCGTCCGGGAGCCGGGCGTCCACCATGGGAGTGGACTCGTCCACCCGGCGGCCCACCTGGCTCACGATCTTGTCGATGATGCGCCGCAGGTGCGGGATGTCAACGAAGGTGACCGGGGCCTTGTGGATCTTGCCCACCCGCTCGATGTAGATGTGCTCGGGGCCGTTCACCATCACCTCGGTGATGGCCGGGTCCTTGAGGTAGCGGTCGATGGGGCCGTAGCCGATGATGTCGTCGGTGACGTCGCGGATCAAGGTCTCGCGGTCGGCCAGCGACATCGGCGCCGTCTCCGAGGCCAGGACGTTGCGGAGCTCCTCGTGCACCCGGCTCCGCAGCTCGGCCTCGCCGATGTGGCTGTCGGAGAGAACGGGGCCCAAGGTCTCGATCAGCTGCTGGTGGACGCGGGCCCGCACCTCGTCGAGCACGGTGTCGCGACGCAGGGTGCCTGTGGTCTGCGTCTCCTGGAGGCGCTTGTAGAGCGACATGGGTGCCTAACCTCTCCGACGGGATGGGGGCTCGACGTCCTCCGGCTCCAGGACGTCGGCGAACGCGCTGATGGTGCGGGCGAAGCCCGACTTGGGCGAGCTGATCACGGCCGGCACGCCCTTGTTGACCGACTGCGGCACGATGATGTCGCTCGGCAGCAGGGCTTCTGCCTTGAGGTGGAGGGTCCGCTCCACCTCGCCCACGTCCAGGCCCACCTTGGCGTTGGCCCGGTTGAGCACGAGGCGCAGCTTGGAGGAGGGGGTGCCGAGCAGCTTCAGGGTCTGGAGCCCGATCTTCATGTTCTTGATGCTGGGCACGTCCATCCCCGCCACCAGCACAAGGTCGTCGCTGGTCTCCAGGAGATGGAGGGCCACGTCGCTGAACTGTGCCGAGGTGTCGACGATGATGTGGCTGGCGAACGACTTCAGCAGGTCGAGGATGGCGTGCATGTCGGTGGCCGTCACCTGGTCACCGAAGGCCGGCTCACGCGGCGCGGCAAGCACCAGCAGGCCGTTGGGGCCCGTGGCCAGCAGGCTGCGGAGCAGCGGCACGTCGAGGCGGTGCATGGCCGACACGGCGTCGACGATGGTGTGCTGCGGCGCCAGCTTGAGCATCACGGCCACGTCGCCGAACTGGAGGTCGGCGTCGATGAGGATCACCGGCTCCTCGTTGCGCTGAGCCAGCAGCACAGCCAGGTTGCAGGCCACGACGGACTTGCCGGACCCGCCCTTGGGCGAGAACACCGTCGTTACTCGCGCCCCTCGCGGCCCCTCAACCGGCGCCGCTGGCGGCGGGGCCGACACGGCCCGGGCCGAGAGCTGCGCGGCAGCACGCTCGATGGCGGCTTCGATGTCGGCTGGGTCGGAGTCATAGGTGACGACGTCGCTGACGCCGGCTCGCATCGCTCGCTGCAGGAGTTGGGTGGTGAGCTCGTTGGCGACCAGCACGGCCCCGGTGGCGGGCTGGGCGTTCACCCGGCGCAGTGCCTCCTCCAAGGCTGCCTGGTCCGTGAAGGACGGTCCGAGGACGACAACCGTCGGCGCGCCGGCTCCCTCTGCGGTGAGCTCGGCCAGGTTGCTCAACGACTGGACCTTGGCCCGCGCCCGTAGAGCGCTGCTGAGCCGGGACTCGAGCTCCGGCTCGACACGGACGGCGGCCACGTGGAAACGGGGGCCAGTGACAGGTTCCACCGCGGTCACGACACGATCCTCAGGGCGTCAGTCCGCCGGTGAACAGGTTCTCGGCATTGACGGGCGGCACTGGGACAGGCTGGTTGTCCGGCGGGACGAGGGTGAGGTACAAGGACCCGGCCTCGAGGATCTTCGAAGCCGCCAGCGGGGGTACCGCGAACGTGATGACGTTGCTCCCGGGGTTCACGACCGCTTGGGTCTCCCCGGGCTGAGGCGCAGGGGTTGCTCCGATAGCGAGAATGTCGACGTTCTGGAACAAGTGCCGCCTGCCCTCGGGGCTCCCGACGAGGATGTTGACCTTATCACCGGGCACCAGCAGCCCCCCCACGCCGGCGAGGTGGCCGACGGACACCGACACGGCCACCTGCCCGGCGGGGATGCGCTGGGAGAACGTCACCTGCGCCACTCGTGGGTCCACGAACATGTTGTCGACCACGACCTGGCCCACGCTGAGGGCGTTGAGTGCCACCTTGCCCCGGATCGTGCTGACGTCGGTGATGGCGGTGGCGGGCCGGAACTCCCTCGGGATCTCGTCGGAGCCGATGAACTCCTCGGTGAGGGCCTGCTCCCCCGGTAGGCCCTTCGGGATGTCCATGCGCACCTTGAACACCCGCAGCAGCTCGGCGTCCTCGTAGGCCCGGTCCTGCACCGAGTTCAGGTACGCGTAGTTCGCGAACGCGGCCAACAGGGCAGCCACCAGGGCCGCCGCAATGATCAGCGTGCGCTTGTTAGCCCCCACGAAGTTCCCCAATCCTGTTCGTCAGTGGACGGAGCCCGCCCGGCTCTACGGATGTATCGGCCGCCCTGCCCCGAAGACAACCATTTTCACCGCGGAACTACTGATGTGCATCGGACAGACGGCCGATTGCATACGCCAGAGGCGTCGATCACACTAACCTCAACCCACCGGCACGGGGGAGACGCGGGCATTCGATGTGCACCAAATGGCACAAGACGGCACAAGCCAGAACTGAGCGAGGGGCCGCCCTCGTCGAGTTCGCACTCATCTTTCCGTTCTTCATGATGCTGGTGCTCGGGCTGTTCACCGGCGGGCAGGCGTACGACCGCAAGCTCCAGCTCACACACGCTTCGCGGGAGGCGGCCCGGTACGGGGCATCCCTCGCCGGTGATGAGACCTTTCCCGCGCCCACCACCTGGGCCACGACCGTGCGCGACGTCGCCATCTCCAACTCGGGCGGCCTACTCAACGCCGACCAGATCTGCGTGGCGCTCGTAAGTGGCACCAACATCGGGACAGCGACAGGTACTGACTTCGTCTGGAAAGGTGGCAACTCGGGCGCCGAGAGTGGTGCCACGGCCGGCTGCTACGACGACGACACGACCGACGGATCTCAGGAACGTGTCCAGGTTCTGACGCAGCGGGGGGCGAAGATCCAGCTTCTCTTCCGTGACATCGACATCAGGCTGCGCGCCCGCGGGACGAGCTTGCACGAAGAAGACGACTGATGGGCCGCATCCTCAAACGCATCAACAAGCATGATCGCCGCCTGGAGGGTGAATCAGGGGCGTTTCTCGTCCTCTACGCGGTCTTGGTGCTTGCTCTCTTGGCGATGGTCGCCATCGTAATTGACCTCGGCCAACTCCGCGCCGTCCGGCGGACGTCGCAGTCGGTAAGCGATTTCGCTGCACTGGCGGCTGGGACAGAACTAGGAAGGACAACAGGCGGCAGTGCCGTCGTTGCGTGTCAGGACGCCGTCGACTATGTCGTGAAGAACGCTCCCGATTTTCCAACCGGGGCCAGTGTTCCATGCGGCGATCTCGTGACCGCGACGCCAACCCGGGTTCCATGTTCCAACGACCCAACCGTCACGCCTCCCTTGGTGCTACATGCCGTGGCGGAAGCTCCTTACGTGCTTCAAGTCGTGTACCCCGTGCCCGACACAATGATCAGCGATCCTCGCCGCGGCGGGGCGGGGGAAAACGATGGCAATCAGTGTGAGCGAATGCAGGTGCGCCTCTCGAAGACCGGCGACACGCTCTTCTCACAGGTGTTCGGTATGGACTCACTGACCCAAGGTGCGAAGGCGACTGCTCGGGGGTTCATCCAGTCCGAAGGACAGGACAACCCAGCACTTGTCATTCTAGAGTTGGAGGCCTGCGGAGCTCTCCAAGCGAGTGGCCAAGGTGGAGTTGAGGCCAGGGGCAACGGCATCAAGCCAGGAATCATTGCCGTGGCAAGTGCCGGATCAGCAAGCCCAGGAGGGTGCACCAACAACAACAACGCTGGGGGCAAGGTCGTGTACGGGACTTTCCTACCGCCGAGCCATCCTCGGCCTGGTGAGCCCAGCATCCGTGCCTATCCCGCAGAAGCCCCCGATCCGATCGCCGGTGTGCCACTGCCTCCCATCCTACGCGTTTACGCCATGGACACCCCCAATAGCGCTAGGGCCGCCTACGACGTGCCCACTGGCGTGTTTCCTGCTCCGCAGGGTGGTCCACGGGTCAACCGGAATCCAGTCGATGCTCGATATGGCCCCGGGATCGCCGACCTTGCAATCACGGCTGGGAACCCTCCTGGTACCTACAGAGACCTTTCAACAATTCTCGCATCAGGTTGCCGGGTCACCACAACGAACTTCCGAGTGACAGAAGCGAATGTGCGCATCAACTGCCAGCCACAATTCACCGGTGGGGCCGCAGCCGACGAGATTGTGTTCACCGGGTCCAACTTCGTCTCCACTGTCAACCTAAGCATTACGAAGAAGTGGACGTTTTCAGATCCCAGCCTCATCGTCATCGATCGTGATGATGACACCAAGCCCGCTATTGACATAAACACAACTGCTGGACAGCTGTGGGTTAATACCGGGACTGGTTTGACAGATTACCCGAGCACTCCGTTAACACTCCCCGATGACTATTGTGGCCCCAACCGCAATGGATCCGGCTTCGGAACCGTACGTTTCGTGGTCACGGAGGGCGATTTCAATGCACGGGGCTCGTCGGACTCGATCAAGCTGTGTCAAACAACGGTCTATATGGCGCACGGGGCCGCGTCTCCCCGTCCGGACAATGAGAACAATACTGACCAGGGTTTCGTCAGCTTCGGCGGCGGTAAGACGGACTGGACGGCGCCAGATCAGACTAATCAACCCCCGTGCCGTCCCCCTATTTTGATCACTGGCTGCTACGATTCGACAGCTTCCAACTTCTTGCTCGAGGACCTTGCTCTTTGGACGGAGAGTGCACCGCTTTCGAATATCGGTGGAACCGGCGAGGTCTTTCTGACTGGAGTGTTCTTCCTTCCGAATGCGACGTTCAGGTTCACGGGTCAGGCTCTTCAAGACATCGTGCGGAACGCCCAGTTCGTCGCGCGGAAACTCGACATGGCGGGGAAGGGAAGCCTGAACCTTCGTCCCGATCCGAACGAGTCGGTCGCCTTCCTTTCAGCGGTGTCCATTCTCATCCGCTGACGCTCTCGTTCTCCGCCGGCCAGTACCTAGCCGACAAGGGCGTCCAGATCGGGAATGCCCTGACCCCGTACGAGGCGGCGCGGGCGCCGTCATCGCGGGGGCCGGCGTAGCCGTACGCCGGCGCCGGGTCCACCGCCGACATCTACTTCCGCTCAGTCACGACGAAGGGGCCTGGCCGACCATGGCGACGGCAGCCTGGCCGATGTCCGTAGCCAGCCAACCCCCTGGGCGACGCCCTGGACATCATCGCGCTGGTGGGCGCCTTCGCCACTCGCCGTCCTGCTAACCCTGTCCTCGGTGGCCAAGCGGGCCGAGAAACCGCCACCCTCACCACCGGTGGCATGGTGACGGCTTCAAGTAGGCGGCGGCGGTGCCGGGAGCGGGCGCTCGCGGCCACCCGATCAGGTTTCAGGTCACCCGGCTGAAGGCGACGGCGCTGGCGTCGAAGGACGAGACCGGGTAGAGGTCGTTGGTGCGGCTGCCGGTGAGGGCGGCGGCGGTGCCGGTGTTGCCCGAGATGCGCATGAGGTCGTAGTCGCCGTCACGCAGCGCCGAGAAGGTGAGGCCGGCCGTGGACCACGTCGGGGAGACGTCGTTGGTGCTGTTGGCGGTGAGCTGCACGGGTGTGGCGCCGGCTGCCACCTTGGCCGCGTAGATCTCGAAGTCGCCGTCCTTGTTGGCCGCGAAGGCCAGGTGGCTGCCGTCGGGGGCCCACGCGGGGAACAGGTCGTCCCACTCGTTGTCGGTCACGGCCAGGGCCCGCCCACCGTCGATGCCCATCACCATGATCTCGAAGTCACTACCCGACTGGCTGGCGTAGGCGACACGCCCGGCATCGGCTGACAGCGCCGGGCCCAGCTCCACGGCCTTGTTCGTGGTCAACCGCTCGGGGGCGGCGGAGTTGTCGGCGGTCAGCCTATACAGCTCAAGGGCGGTGTCCTCGGCGATGGCGGCGTTGCCAGGGTCGAAGTTCGGGTCGAGGGCCACCACCACCGTGCCGTTGCGCAGCGTGGGCGGGGTGGCCACCCGGCCGGTGGCGAGCACGGTGGGCTTCTCGTCCAGGGCCCGCAGGTCGCGAGCCACCAGGGCCAGGTGGTCATCGAACGGCATCCAGTGGACCACGCTCGACCCGTCCGCCACGGCGTACCACCCCTGGCCCAGCGAGATCTCGACCAGCTTCCCCTGCTCGAACTGGTACACGATGAGGTCGGCGGGGATGAAGCCGGGACCACTGAGGGGGCCCGGCGCCAGGGCCAGGTCAGGCGGTCGCTGCATCCGGTTGTTCTCGCCCGCGAACCTGGCCTCGAGGGTCGAGCTCGATCCGGACCTCGTCGTGGTGGCACCGCTGTCGGCCGACTTCGGCGGCACTTCGTAGGAGGTGCCGGCCACGTTGCTGGGGAGCACCTTGTCGCCGGGCCGGTCGTCGCCCGATTGCCCGCCGGCGGGATTGCGCCCGGGGTCCTGGCGATCGGGGGGCTGATCGACGCCCGGACCGGGATCGGGGCCCGACGAGCCCGGGGCTTCGTCGAATCTGGGACCGAACGGGCCTTCCTCGTCGTCGCGATCGATCTCGCGACCACCGTCGGTGTCGTCGGCCCGGCGATCACCGCCGAAGGGTGACGTGGTGCCGCTGCGCCCGGCCAGCTGCTCGTCCGGCGACGAACCGCCCCCGCAGCCGGCGGTGACGACCGCGGCGACCAGCACCACCAGCGCCGCCAGCCGGATCCGGGAGGCCGCCGTCCGACCACCTGCCTTCTCAACCGGGTTGGAACTCAAAGCGAAGCTCCTTCGTGTCGGGCAGGATCACCGCCCGCCCGCTGGCTCTGGTCCACCCCTCGGGAAGGAGGAAGTACTTCCCGTCGGAACGCACCAACAGTCTGAGCCCCCCGTACCGGTAGAGATACGCGGAGTTTGTCGGGTCCAGGGCTTGGGCTCGGACGCCCGGGCCCACTAGGTGGAGCTGTTGGTTGGCGTAGACCACCACGGCCGGCCGGCTGGACAGGTTCTGGGCCAGCTGGCGGGCCCGGCCCCGGCCCACCGCGTCGGCCCAGTCGTCCACGGCACCGAAGAGGCTCATGATGGCCAGCACGAACACCAGCGGTCCCGTCACCGGGTTGGGCGACGCCACCGGAGAGGGCCCCGGTTCCGCCCCGGCCGGCGGCGCCACCCGCCGATGCAGCCGGGCGGCGTAGAGGATGACGGCCGGCCCGAGGCCCAGGCCGAGGGGCGTCACCAGGAAGTCGGTGCCGAGGACCGGGTGGTTAACCCACCCCGACACCCCCACCAGGAAGGCCCCGGCGCCGGCGGCGCCGATAGCCTTCGCCACCAGCGCGGCGGGCCGGTCCGGCCGGCCGGCCCACACCAGCAGCCGGCCGTGGGCCCACACCAAGGCCACCGCCAGCAGGAGCACCACGGCCAGGGGCAGGAAGATGGGCTCGATGCTGCGCAGCAGGTAGTCCTGGGTGGAGAAGCCCAGGGCGCTGGGGTCGATGCCGAAGTAGAGGGCGCGGGCGTTGGTGTAGACCCAGCCGAAGTAGAACGCCAGCGCGGTGAGCAGGGTGGTGGGCGCCACCACGTTCCGGCTGGCAGCCATGAGCTCCAGCAGGCGGGACCCGGTCGCCGTGGCGGGTGGCGCCGGCGTCGAAGCCGGCGGCAGCGGAGGCGACCGGGAGTCCCCGGCACCGTCGGCCTGCTGGCCCGGCCGCCTGCCGGGGAGGGCGGCGCCAGTCTCCACTCGTCCCACTGCGACCCCCCGGTCAATCCCTACAACTCCGCTCTATCTACCCCTTCCTTGCCAAGCGGTCAAGGGGCTACCCGATGATGCCGAACCGACGGATCAGCGCCAAGCCGCGAAGCCGGTGAGGACCCGCCTCACGCTCACCAACATGAGTGTCACACCCCCCTGCCATGATGGGAACTGATGTTCGGGCTGGCGGCGATGGTGGAGGTGCGGGAGAAGGCGGCGGCGTACGCGGCCGGCTTCGACCCGGCCGTGCTGTCGGCCGCCGACGCCGAGAAGGTGGCCCAGGAGGCGCTCCGGGTCGCCAACATGATGAGCTCGGTGGCGGCCCTGGCCTCCAAGCGGGCCGCCGAGGCGGGCCTGTGGCGCCAGCACGGCGAGCGCAGCCCCGCCCACCGCCTGGCCCGGCTGTCGGGCTCGGGCCTGGGCCGGGCCAAGGAGGCCCTGGCCACGGCCGAGGCCATGGACCAGCTGCCCCGGCTGGAGGAGGCGGCCCGCAAGGGTGAGGTGTCGCCGGCCCAGGCCGCCGCCATCGCCGAGGCCGCCTCCGCCCACCCGGCCGCCGAGGGCCGGCTGCTGGAGAAGGCCAGGCGCTCCTCGCTGGGCGAGCTCAAGGACGAGTGCGCCCGCACCAAGGCGGCCGCCTGCCGCGACGCCGAGGCCCGCCACCGGGCCGTCCACGCCGGCCGCTTCCTGCGCAAGCGGTCCTGCGCCGACGGGGCGGCCGAGCTGGTCTACCGCTCCACCCCCGAGGAGGTGGCCGAGGTCTTCGCCGTGGCCCTGGGCTACGGGAACGTGGCGTTCCACCAGGCCCGGGCCGAGGGCCGGCGGGAGCCGGAGGAGGCCTACCTGGCCGACGGGCTGCTGCACATGGCCCGGGTGGCCGCCGACCCCGCCGCCGCCATGGCCGACGAGGACGCCGGCGCCGACGACGGCGCCGAGGCGGCGGGCGCTGCCCCCGAGGCGGGGGGCACCG
>JBOGHQ010000414.1:0-5603 GCA_050744785.1 Acidimicrobiales bacterium
CCGGATGCCATCCAGCCCGAGCTTCCGGCGGCCGCCACCGCGGCGGTGCGCACCTCCAGGGGACGGGGCTCGCCGGCGTCGGCGCAGACCGCCTGGGCCCGGGCCCGGAGGAGACGGGTGTCGGTACCGGGGGTGGCCACCACGACCACCGCCTCGCCGGTGAAGCGGCAGTCCAGGACCCCGGGCAGCCCGCAAAGACGGGCCCGCAGTCCCCCACCACCCATGCCGGGGAATGGTACCCGACGGTGGGCCGCCTTACCGGGCGGGCTCCCCGGCTCCGCTGAAACCGATGGAACCGATGAAACCGTCGAAGAGCGCCTGCTGGGTCTCGTCCTCGGCCGCCGTCAGCTCGGGGTGCCATTGCACCCCGACGACCCAGCCGCCACCCGCCAGCTCCACGCCCTCCACCAGGCCGTCGCCGCTCCAGGCCACCGCAGCCAAGCCGGCGCCCAGGCGGTCCAGGCCCTGGTGGTGGTGGGACGTGCAGCGCAGCACCTCCCGGCCGCAGGCGCTCGCCAGCCGGGAGCCCGCCTCCACCTTCACGTCGTGGAGAACCGGGGCGTGCCGGGTGGGGTGGCCGTGCAGGTCCATGCCCTGGAGATCGGGCAGGTGCTGGTGCAGCGTCCCGCCCAGGGCCACGTTCAGCAGCTGCATGCCGCGGCAGATGGCCAGCACGGGCAGCCCGGTGGCGAGGGCGTGGCGGGCCAGACGCAGCTCGGCCTCGTCCCGCTCGGCGTCCACCCCGTAGACAGCGGGGTGGTGCGGCCCGCCGTCGTAGCGATCGGGGCCCACGTCGCCGCCGCCGGCCAGCAGCAGCGCCGCAAAGGGCGCCAGCAGCTCACCCGACGGCGTGGCCAGGTCGGGCGGCAGCACGGCCACCCGGGCGCCGGCCCGCCGCAGGCTGGCCACGTAGCCCTCCGGGACGGCGTAACCGCCCCGCGCCCAGTCCAGCACCCGGCCGGCGGCCAGGCGGTACGCGGGCACGGCGATGAGAGGAGGTGAGGCGCCCACGGGGAGCTCAGGCTACGCGGGGGACGGCGCCACCAGACCTAGTGGCGGGAGCGCGAACCTCAGCCCGGCCTGAAGGCGGGGCGGCCGTCGCCCTCGTTGCTCACCGGGGCGGTGTCGCGCCCCGTCCGCCGGCCCAGGTCCCTGGCCCACTCGTTGGCCCGTTCCCGGTCCCATGCCTCGCTGGAGGCCACGACCCTCCCGTGTTCCACCAGTACCAGGGTGGGCACCGAGCGGATGTCGTAGGCGCGCGACACGGCGTAGTGGCCCTGCTCGTCGTCGAGCACCGGGCCCAGGAAGCCCGCGTCGGCCAGCCATGGCCGGGTGACCGCCATCTGGGTCTGGGTGACGGCCACCACGGGGAGGGCGTCGCCGTAGCGGCGCGCCAGCTCGCCGTACACGGGGAAGCCCAGCCGACAGGTGGGGCAGCTGGTCTTGAAGAACACCAGCAGCGCCGCGCCCTCCGGGGCCAGGTCGGCCAGCGTCCGCGCCACGCCCCCCGCGTCGGGAAGGGCGAACCCGGGCGCGTCGGCACCGGCGGGCAGCGGCACGGTGCCGGCCTACGAGCGGAGGCCGTCGATGGCGCCGGCTAGCTCCACGTCGGCCGAGGTGACCCCGCCGGCGGTATGGGTCCACAGGGCCAGCTCGACCTTGGTCCAGCGGATGCAGATGTCGGGGTGATGGTTGGTCGCTTCGGCCAGCTGGGCGACGGTGTTGACGAACTCCATGGCCCGGCCGAAGTCGTCGTGCTCGTAGACCCGGACCAGCCGGTCGTCCCGCCGCTCCCATCCGAGGCGCTCGGCCGCGGCCTGGACCTCCTCATCGGGCAGGCGCTCCATTGTGGAGATCCTACCCAGCCGGCGGGGCAGGGGCCCTACCGGATGGAGAAGCCCGTCAGGCCCTCGGGCTGCTCCTCGTGCACCTCGGCGTGCTGGACGTCGGCCCGAAACGGTCCGGTCCGGCACCACTCCACCATTCGTGCCACGCCGCTGGCAGGGCCCTCCACCACGACCTCCACCCGCCCGTCGGCGGTGTTGCGGGCCCAGCCGGCCACCCCGTGGACCGACGCCTGGCGCCGGCAGGTGTCCCGGAAGAACACGCCCTGCACCCGCCCCTCCACCAGTACCCGGCGCCGGATCGTGTCGTCGGCCATGCCCTATTCTCCGCGACCCGTGGACGGCCCCGTGCGTGCCCAGGGGTGGCGGCTGACCGTCACCGTGCTGGCCATCCTGCTGCTGGTGTGGACGCCAGGGTGCGCGAGCGACGACGGTGACGACCTCGGCGTCCTGGGGCCGGGCGAGCGGCTGCCGTCCGGCATGACCCTCACCAGTACCGCCTTCGAGGACGGCGACCCGATCCCGGAGCGCTACTCCTGCGAGGGCGACAACGTCCCGCCGCCGCTCGAGTGGGAGGGTGCCCCCGACGGCGCCGCCGAACTGGCCCTGGTGATCGAGGATCCTGACGCGCCCGACGGGGTCTTCGTCCACTGGCTGGTGGTGGGCATCCAGCCAGGGACGACCGAAGCGGGGCCAGCCGGTCCGCCCGGCGGTGGCCAGGTCCTCCCGGGCAGCTCCGACAACCCGACCTACATCGGCCCCTGCCCACCCGACGGCGATGGTCCTCACCGCTACGTCTTCCAGGTCTACGCCCTCGACCGGCGGCCCGACATGGACGCGTCGGCCACGCCCAATGAGAAGGTCCGTGCCGTGCGGGCCGCCGCCACCGCCGGCGGGGTCCTCCTGGGCACCTTCGAGCGGTGACCCCGGTCCCGCCTCCACCGGCCATTCTGGTCCCGAAAGCGAGTCCGTTTCGGTATCGATTTCGGGACCAGTACCGCCGTCGGGGCGGTGGGCGGGCCGTCTCCCCCTAAGGTCGGTCCCATGCCGCCATGGGACCCGCCGTGGGCGCCGGGGGCGGCCACCGGGGTCGGGCCCATGCCGGGCACCGACCCGCGGGAAGCAGCCCGAGTCGTGGTGGGCGAGGTGGCGGTCCCCCACGTGCCCGAGCTGCCGGCGAGGGGTGCCGGCGCCGACCCGGCGGGCCGTACCGCCGCCATGCTGGTGGACCTCCACGTCGACATCCACGCCGGCCGGTGGCGCCTGGTGCCCCGCCCCAGCGCCGACGAACGACGGGCGCGGGAGCTGCTGGAGCGCGACCTCGATGCCCTGGAGGAGGTGGCCGGCTCCCACGCCGGGCCGGTGAAGGTCCAGGCCGTGGGGCCATGGAGCCTGGCCGCCACGCTGGAGCTGGCCCGGGGCGAGAAGGTGCTGGCCGACCACGGCGCCGCTCGGGAGCTGGCCGCCTCGCTGTCCGAGGGGCTGCGCCTGCACGTCGCCGACGTGCGCCGCCGGCTGTCCCGGGTGGCAGGAGTGGTGGTCCAGATCGACGAGCCTCTCCTGCCGTCCGTGCTGGCCGGCACCGTGCCCACCGCCAGCGGGTGGGCCCGCCTGCCCCGTCCCGAGCCGGCGCCGGCCGAGCAGGCCCTGGCCGAGATCCTGGCCGCGGCGGGCGAAGACGCCGGGGTGCGCTGTGACCGGCTCGGCGCCCCCCTGGCCTTGTTCCGGAGGGCCGGCGCCCGCTTCGTGGGCCTCGACGCCCGGCACCTGGACACCGTCCCGGAGGAGGACCTGGGCCAGGCCATCGAGGAGGGCATGGGCGTCCTGCTGGGCCTCGTGCCGCCGCCGGGCCGGCTCCCCCGCCACGACGATCCCGCCGATGTGGCCGCCGAACTGGCCGGACCGGCCCGGCGGGTGTGGAACCGGCTCGGCCTGGCCGAAGGCCACTGGGACCGAGTGGTGGTCACGCCCGCCACGGACCTCTCCGAGCTCGATCTCGATCAGGCTGCTGCCGTGTTGGGCTGCTGCACCGCTACGGCCAGGTCCCTCCAGGCACCCGAGGGCGACACCCACGCCGAGGAGCTGGACCCCTAGCCCCGGTCCGGGCGGCCTACTCGTTGGTGGTGTCCTCGATGGGAACCGGGCGCATGGCGAGGTCGATGGCGGCCCAGATCGTGCGGGAGAACGGGAAGAAGGCCAGGGGGCCGGCGACGGCGAACACGAGGGCCACGATCACCACCGGCAGGACGGGAACACCGTCACCCGATACCGCCACGAAGATGTAGACGAAGAGGGCCACGATCAGCAGGCCCTCGGTCACGGCCAGGTTGATCACGTAGGCGCCGAGGAAGAAGTCGTTCTCCCGTTCGAAGCGCAGCCGGCACGACGGGCAGCGCTCCACCATTCGGAACCAGCTGGCGAACACGTCCCGGGCGCCGCACCGTGGGCAGCGCAACAACAGAGCCCGGCCCAGCATGCGCCACAGCGACGGGAACCCGGTGGGAGGGCGGGTCAGGGCCGTCCTGCCATTCCAGGGCGGGAACGGGGGTCGAATGGCATGGTTTCGCCCTCCGATAACCGGCCGGCCCGGCGGAACGGGTCCTTTTGTCCGTCAACACTGGTCATTTACTTGCTTCCTGCTTTAACGTGCAGATATGCCGAAGACGAAGCGTACGTTCCAGGTCGAGATCGAGGCCAAGCTCCTCGTCGACGCGTTCGATGAGGCCTCGGCCCGCAAGAAGGTCGAGAAGACCTTCAGCCGGGCCCGCGCCCTCGATCCCGACGTCCGGGCCTCGGGCGACATCTGGACCTACGACGCCTCCCTGAAAACCGATCTGACCACCACCGTCTAGGGGCGTGCCGCAGCCGCGGCGGAGGCGGCGTTCATCTCTCACGAGCGACGTTGATGTTCATGTGCCCCGTTCCGGTGGCGCCCCTCAGGCGCAGCCAGAGGGGCAGGTACATCTCCATTCCGCGCGCCCCGGCGATGTCGCCGAGGTCCATGACGTCCTCGGCCGGCCATCCGAACCGCACCAGCAGGTCGCGCACCTGATCCTTGGCGGCGGCGTCGTTCCCGCACACGAACATGGAGTGCCGGCCCGGGACGACGGACGGGTTCACCATCACGTCGCAGTTCACGGTGTTGAGCGCCTTGACGACGCGGGCGTCGGGAAAGGCGCGCTGGAGCTGCTCCGCCAGGCTGTCGTCGTTGCACACCGACAGCCGGGGTGGCATCCCCTGCGAGAAGTCCAATGGGTTGCTCACGTCGATGAGCACCTTGCCGGCCAGGCGGTCCTCACCGGCGCTGCCCAGGGCGGCGAGGGACGCCGTGCCGGCGGTGGCGTTGATCACGGTGTGGCCGGCCGCCGCGGCGTCGGCGAACGAGCCCTCCGACGCCAGCTCCCCTGCCTCGGCCGCCCACGCCACCGCCGTCCCGTTCCCGGCCTGCCGCGAGCCCATCACCACCGCATTGCCCAGGCCCACCAGGCGGCTGCCGAGCGTCCGCCCCACCACGCCGGTCCCCAGCACGGCATAGGTCCCCTCGCTCATCCGGTCCCCCGCGTCGTCGGCCCGCGGCCGAGCCTACGGGCCGGGGTCACACCCGGGAGACGGCGAAGGTGTCGCAGCCGGCGAGGTCGTCGCTGTTGTAGCCGGCGAGGAACCAGCGCTGGCGCTGCTCCGACGACCCGTGGGTGAACCTCTCCGGGCTCACCTGCCCCTGCAGCTGTTCCTGGATGCGGTCGTCGCCGATGGCGCCGG
>JBOGHQ010000415.1:0-2040 GCA_050744785.1 Acidimicrobiales bacterium
CTGCTGGGCTTCCTCGGCGTGGGCCAGCCGGCGGCGGGCGCTGCGCTCCTCCTTCGCGTCCTGCTCCGACTCGGCCCGGGCCCGCGCGGCACGAGCCAGCCCGGCCAGTTCCTCCTCCCACCTCTCAGGGCGCACCACGAACAGCCAGCCGGCCCGGCCCAGCTCCTGCTCGTCGGCCAGGAGCTCCACTCGGGCCCGGAAGGCCTCGTCCTCGTCCAGGGCCCGGCGCACGGCGGCCATCGCCTGCTCGGGCATCCGGGTGAACTGGAGGAACCGGCGCAGCTGGCGGGGCGCCTCCATCGGCGGGATGCTGGCCGCGCCAACCCTCGCCACGTCGAGGGCCAGTTCCAGGGCGGCCCGCAGCAGGGTGTCGGGCGCCTCGTCGCCGGCGCCGGCCACGGTCAGCCGCCCCCTGCCCCGGTGGCGCCGGGCTCGCCGCTGCCGTCCAGCGCCACGACCGCCCTCCCGCTGCCGCACCATCGGCACGACACGTCCTCCACCACCTCGTCCAGCACCTCCTCGTCCTCCACGGTGAGCTCGCCGCCCACGGTGTAGTGGTGGAAGGACCGGGAGCGGCGGGTGAGGGTGACGTCGAAGCGGGTGAGGTTCCCGCAGGCGGTGCAGCGGAAGCGGGGCGCCGGCACGCCCGCACTGTAAGCGGCGCGCATGGCGAACACCTGTTCTTGTACGCGAACGTCTGTTCGCTTACGCTGAAGGCCCGTGGTGGCAGTCCAGCGCTCCTTCGACGACCTGGGCACGCCGCTCTACGAGGTCACCTTCGTGGTGCTGGACCTGGAGACCACCGGCTGCTCCCCCGGCCGCTCGACCATCACCGAGGTGGGCGCCGTCAAGCTGCGGGGCGGCGTGTGCCTGGGCACCTTCCAGACCCTCGTCGACCCCGGCCAGGGCATCCCGCCCGAGATCACCTACCTCACCGGGATCACCGAGGCCATGGTGACGGGCGCACCGCCCATCGAGGCGGTGCTGCCCACCTTCCTCGAGTTCCTGGGCGACGCCGTGGTGGTGGGCCACAACGTGCGCTTCGACCTGTCCTTCCTGGCCGCCGCCCTACGGGGCACCGACCGGCCCCCGCTCGCCAACCGCTGGGTCGACACCTGCGCGCTGGCCCGGCGGCTGGTGGCCGACGAGGTGCCCAACTGCCAGCTGTCCACCCTCTCCCGGCTCTTCCGCGTCGGCCATCAGCCCACCCACCGGGCCCTGGACGACGCCCTGGCCACCGGCGAGGTGCTCCACTGCCTGCTGGAGCGGGCCGGCCGGCTCGGCGTGCTGGCCCTCGACGACCTGCTCGAGCTGCCCACGGTTCGGGGCCATCCCATGGTGGCCAAGCTCAAGCTGGCCGCCGACCTCCCCCGCCGGCCCGGGGTGTACCTGTTCCGCGACGCCGGCGGCCGGGCCCTCTACGTGGGCAAGGCGGTCAACCTGCGCCGGCGGGTGCGCTCCTACTTCTCCACCGACGGGCGCCGGAAGGTTGGCGCCCTGCTCCGGGAGACCGCGGCCGTGGACCACGTGGTGTGCTGCGGGGACCTGGAGGCGTCCGTGCTGGAGGTACGCCTGATCCACGAGCTGCAGCCCCGCTACAACCGGCGCAGCAAGGACTGGCGCCGTTACGCCTACGCGAAGCTGACCCTCGACGAGCGCTTCCCCCGGCTGGCGGTGGTCCGCAACCCGAAGCCGGGCGACGGCTGCCTGTACCTCGGCCCCCTGTCGTCCACCCGGTCGGCCCAGCTGGTGATCGAGGCCATCCAGACGGCCACTGCCATCCGGCGCTGCACCAAGAAGCCGGGCCGGTCGCCCATCGCCGCCCCGTGTGCGCCGGCCCAGCTCGGCGTGGCCGCCTGCCCCTGCGCCGGCGGCGACGGCGCGGCCCGGTACCCGGCCGTGGTGGACGCCGTGGCGCGGGGGCTCACGGTGGAGCCCGAGCGGCTGCTCGGCCCCCTCGACGCCCGCATGCGGGCCCTGGCCGGCGCCCAGCGCTACGAGGAAGCGGCCGCGGTGCGAGAACGGGCCGCTGCCCTGTCG
>JBOGHQ010000416.1:0-2948 GCA_050744785.1 Acidimicrobiales bacterium
GTGTCCTACCGCTCGCCGACCTTCGTACCGCTGGTCGGGGCCCTGGTCCCGGACGTGGTCGTACGGGGCCGAGCCTCCATGCGAAGGGAGTTTTGACCGGTCCCGGCCGGCATGGGTCGCTTGTGCCAGGGGCGCTCGCAAGATTTCCCGTTGAACACCGTCATGCGGGGGGTGGCCTGGCGTCTAGAGGTGGCTGGGAGAGCACCAGGCCGAGTGGCCTCCGGGGTGGACGAAGGGAACTGGGAAAAAATGCGAAAGATCCGACGGCTCGCCGCAGCGGCTGGCGCCATCACCATCGCGGGGGCAGTCGTGGCCCCGCCGGTGCCGGCGCAGACCGCGACGCCCGAGTCGTACATGGGCAGTGCGGCGGGCAAGGCCCTGGACCTCACGGTCCTGTCCCTTCCGAAGATCACCCTCGGCGTCTCGACCGCCAAGGCCACGTCGCTGCTGACCGCCGTCGCCGAGGGCGCCGGCTCCCTCGGCCTCACCGGGGCCACCGTGCGGGCCGAGGTGGCCAACACCGGCAGCGTGACCCAGCCCAACTCCTGTGCCGTGCCACTCGGCGTGGCCGATCTGCTGAACCTGGGCCTGGCCTGCGGCTCGGCCAGCGCCGCCATCGCCGACAACAACAGCCCCACCGCCACCGGTGAGGGCTCGGTGGCGTCCATCGACCTCAGCGGCCAGAACCTGTTGAACTCCGTGGCCCCGATCACCGACACCGTCAGCGGCACGGTGGAGTCGGCCCTGTCCACCGTGTGCGGCGCTCTCGCCCTCACCTGCCCCCTCACCGGCACGGTGGGCGACGTCCTCGACAGCGTCCTCGAGACCAAGACCCTCGAGCTGGCGGCCGGCAAGTCCACCTCCTCGGTGGTCACCGAGGCCGGCAAGGTGACGGCCAGCGCCGTCTCCACCGGCGCCGAGATCAAGCTGCTGCCGGTGCCCGAGCTGGCCGGTGCGGTGAGCACCGAGCCCCTCGTCACCATCATCGTGGGCCAGGCCAAGGCCACCGCCGTCTACGACCGGGCCACTGGTGCGTCCACGCCCACCGTCGACCCGGCCCTGGTGCGGGTGCGCCTCAACTCGCTGCTGGCCACCACGCTGGGCCTGCCGGCCGAGATCAGCGTCCCCGTCGGCGCCAGCTTCATCGTGCCCGGCACGGCCGGCACCCCGCTGGAGACCGAGATCGTGGCCGCCGCCGGCCGCACGGCGACCGACCCCGACGGCACCGTCAGCGCCTTCGCCGACGCCGTCAAGGTCCACGCCCTCAAGGGCGTCAGCGGCGGCATCCTGCTCAGCCTGGCCAGCGCCGAGGCCGGTGTGGGCGGCAAGGTGGCGGTGGCCGCTCCGGTTCCTCAGGCGGAGCTCCCCCGCACGGGTGGCACCCCGTGGGCCCCCCTGGCCGGCATCAGCGTGCTCGGTCTGGCCGTCCTGGTCCGCCGCCTGTCGGCCCGGGCCGGCTGAGCCGGGGAACCGTTCGGGGCACCGAAGGCGTTTGTGACGTAGGGCCCCGGGCGGCTCCGCCCCGGGGCCCTGGCTCAGCCTCGACCAACCCCGACGCCGAGGAGAACCGGTGGATTCGCTGATCAACTTCCTGCGCCGTTCCCGTGCCGCCCGCTTCGGGTTGTCGGCCCTGTCGGTCGCGCTGCTCTGCACGGCGATCGGGCTGCTCGGGTACCCGGTGTACACGAACTTCTACCAGAGCCGGGTCCAGAGCAAGCTGGAGAAGCAGATCGCCAGCCCCGAGCACGTGGAGCGCTACAAGGCCCGCAAGCTCGAGGACGGGGATGCGCTCACCCGGATCAAGATCCCGGCCCTCGACGTCGATGTCGTCGTCGTGGAAGGAACGTCGGCCAGCGCCCTGCGCGCCGGCGCCGGGCACTACCCGAAGACCCCGTTGCCCTGCGAGGCGGGCAACGTGGCCATCGCCGGTCACCGCACCACCTACGGCCGCCCCTTCTCCAACATCGACCGGCTCAAGCCGGGCGACACGGTCACCCTCGAGACGCCCATCGGGTCGTGCACCTACGAGCTCAGCCGGGAGCCCTACATCGTGGTGCCTACCGACTTCTCCGTGGTGGCCAACGACCCCTCGAGCAGTACGCTGACACTCACCACCTGCCATCCGAAGGGCTCGGCCAAGGAGCGGCTCATCGTGAAGGCGACCCTCACCAAGGCGGAGGCGACGACGGCATGAGGTCCACCATCCGGCTCGGGGCTCGCGCCCTGGTCCTGGCCGGCCTGGTGGCGGCGGCCACCGTGGTCACCGCCGCTCCGGCGTCCGCCCACGCCACCGTGAGCCTGCGCTCGCCCGGCGTGGGCCAGCGCCTCACCGCCGCCTCGGGCACGGTCAGCGCATCCGTTTCGCTCGGGACCCATCCCACGGGCGGCACCGAGGTGTCGAAGGTCGACATGACGATCGATCAGGTCGGCACCAACCGCAGCCCCATCGAGGCCAGCGCCACCCCCTCGGGCGGCAACGTGTCGTTCCCCTTCAACCTTCCGTACAACGGCCGCTACCGGGTCTCGGTCAGGGCGGCGTGGTCCCACACCGGCCTGGTCCTGGGCGAGTCCACCGGCACCGCCAACGACGGGCCGCGCGACTTCGTCGTGGTCGCCCCGCCTGCCTCTCCCACCGACGTCAAGGTCGCGGTGGACGCCACGGCCCGGAGCGTCACCGTGACCTGGAAGCCCAACGCCGAGCCGGACATGCTCTTCTACGTCGTCCAGCGGGCCAAGGGCACCAGCAACGAGTTCACCGTGCTGGGCAAGGCCACCGAGGCCAAGTTCGTCGACGCCTCCACGGCCGAGGCGGGCGGCGACTACCGCTACCAGGTCGTGGCGGTGCGGGCCGGCGCCACCGAGGAGGAGGGCATCAGCTCCGATCCCTCCGGTATCACCGCCGAGTCGACGGCGAAGGTGCCGGACCCGCCCCCGCCGCCCACCACGGC
>JBOGHQ010000417.1:0-11563 GCA_050744785.1 Acidimicrobiales bacterium
GCGCCGAAGGGGCCGACGGCGGCGCCGGCGCCGAGGGCGAGGGCACCCTGCAGGAACGATCGGCGGTCGAGGTGGGTCCCCGTGGTGGTGGAGTCGGGCACGCTGTCCTCCTCTGATTGGGTACGGATTCGATTCGGAGGCGAACCTACGGAGGCCATGTGACCGCACCGTTGCCCGGTCGTGACCCGGACGGGAACGGAAAGGAACGATCGGGATAAGTCAGACGGGTGGCAAGCGCCTCAGGCGCCCCGGAGCTCCCGCCCGTCCTCGGCGCCTACATGAAGTTGCGGGGGTGGAGGGCGGAGAGGTCGGCCGCCTCGGCGGCGGGGAAGCCGAGCCGCACCAGCCGGCGCTGCCGCCCCTCGTCCATCTCCTCCTGCAGGTTCTGGGCCCGGTCCCAGCCCCGCCCCACGGCTTCGGCCGTCCACTCCCCGGCGGCCAGCACCACCAGCGCGTCGAACACGTCGGGGGCCAGGCCGGCGGTGTCCTGGAGGGCTCCGTGGCGGCGCTCCACCGCGGCCCGCAGCCGGTCCCGCAACTCGACGCCGGCGCCATCGGTCGCCGCCAGCCGCCGGGCCCGCACCCAGGCCAGCGGCGAGTTCCAGGCGGCGTGGATCCCTTGGCACAGGCGGCGCAGAGAGCACCTGGCCCTGCAGCGCCCCGGCGGCTTCGTCAAGCGCGCCGCTACTGCACGGGCCGGGGGGTCATCTCCCGTTCGATGTACTCGATGTTCTTGTCGCGTGCCAGGAGGGCGGTGTTGAAGATGCCGCCCACCGAGATGATGGCGATGGCCACGAGCACGGGGTCGCGGACGGCTACGGCCAGCCGGCGACCGAGTGGCGGTGACGGCAGTCTGGTGGGCGTGAGCCCCGACCGCTCTTCCTGGAGACGGGCGCCCCACCGCTCGAAGGCGGGGGTCAGGGCGCAGGTGAGGAGGAGCGACGACAGGATCGCCACCTTGATGCCGAACTCGGTGGTCTGGACGAGGATGAGGCCGGCCGCCACCACGGCCGTGGCCACGGCATACAGCTGCCTCGCCAGCCGCCCCTTCGGTGCCGTCTGGGGGTCGGTGATCATGAAGTAGGCGAAGATCAGCAGCTCCGGGGACAGGGCGATGGTGAGCCAGTAGAAGCTCCCCTCCACCGGCCCGTTGTGCCACGTGGCGTAGTAGCTGCGCCCCGCCACCGCGAACACGGCGATGAGCGCCAGGAAGGTGGCCAGGAAGGTGGCGGCCAGCGGGATCATCTTCACCTGGCGGAGCACCCACAAGGCGCCGCCGAAGATGACGGCCATAGCGATCAGGACGGGGGCCCCGAGGGGCGCCCACCACAGGTGCTCAGAGAACACGTAGTGGGGACCGATCAGCAGCAGGGCCCACGCCAGCCCGATGTTCGAGGGGTTGAAGATGTGCCGCCCGTTGCGCCGGATGAGGTACTTCGGCAGCAGGGACAGCAGGGTGGCGAGGACGAACAGGTGGACGCCCCTGACGCTCCAGTAGTCCCCGTGCTCGGTCCCGCCGACTCGGAAGATGAAGGCCACGCTGACGCCGGTCTGGATGGCGCTGGCCGGCCACACCAGCACGTGCTCCCGCCGGTACGTCACCGCGACCTCGATGACGGCGGACAGCACGACGCAGATCAGGATCTGCGGGACCGACACCTGGAAGCTGAGGACGGTCAGCCCGAGGAGGGTGAGCGTCAAGATGGTGGTGGAGAGCTTCAGCCTGGGGTCGCTCAGCCTGGGCAGGACCACCGGCACCTCCCGGCCCCGGATGACCACCTGGGGGCGGGGCCGGGGGAGGGTCTCGGCGGGGATCGTCGGGGCGGCGGTCACGAAACGACATCCAAGGGGGCGGCGGCGTAGACGAGGTCGTCCGTCGGGCTCCAGACGACCAGCGACCGGAAGCCGGCCACCTCGACGCCGGTGGGCGGGACGTGATTCAGCGATCCTGCCGTGACGTCCAACGCGGCCAGGAACTGTGACCGGGCGCCGAGGTAGTCCTTGGTGGACCGCGGCGACTCTGCCGCGCTGAGACGGAGCTGGAGGGCGCTTCTCGGGGTGACCCAGAAGTCCTCGAGCCGTATCGAGTAGCCACCGTCGGGATGTTCGTAGATCGTCACCTCACCCGCCCCGACCCGGGCGACCTTGCGGAAGGACCCGGTGGCCAACGCCTTGGCGCCGGGTGCGGTCATGGCGGGCAGGGCGGGCTCGACGAGCGGGAGGTCGACTCGCTGGGCGACCTCGATCCGCCACGGGCCCTCGGCGCTCACCTCGAGGCGGGCCGGGCCCGTTCGGTCGGAGAAGCCGACGCCCTGTGGGCACTGTGCATCGACGAGCGGCCGCTGCTGACCCGATGAACGGACCACGAGACGGCCCTGCTCGCAGGACGTCGTCACCCGCCAGTCGACCGCCCGGCGGTCGATGGTGAACGGGTCGGGCCGGGTGTTCCCCGTCCCCTCCAGCGTGGCGACGACCTGCCACCACGGCGCCGACCGCAGGGCCATCCGCTCGGCCTCGCCGGGGGCCGGCTCCCCGGCGTGCCGGCTCGTGGCCGGCGCCTCCGCGTCCGGGAGCGCCGTTCCGAGCAGCCGGTCCCGGACCGAGAACGCGTTGCTGCCCACCACGCAGGCGGTCGCGAGGGCGGCCACCGAAGCCCAGGAGAGGAGGGCTCGGCTCCCGCGGCCACCGTCGGCCGGTCCCCCCGAGGTCGAGGCCATCGGCCCAGCGTACAAAAGGCGGCGTAAAGGCGGCGTAAACAGCCGGACCGCTGGACCGGAGTTCCGCAGTTCACCCGGGTTGTCGGGGCAGCTGGTCCATGGCCTCGGCGGTGGCCAGGGCCTGTCGGGCCCGGCCCAGGCCCGAGCCCGACAGCCGGGCCAGGCGGTGGGCGGGGCTGCGCTCGCCGTGCTGGCGCCACAGGCCCGCCTCGGCGGCCCCGATGCGTTGAGAGGGTGCCCCCATGGCACCCTCTCGCCACATCACCTCCGTGCGCTCACCTCCGTGCGCTCACTTCCGCTTCCCGGTGCCGCCCTTCATTACCAGGGTTGCGGAGTTCGTGTTGTTGGAGGCGACCGGGTCGAACTGCGACGTGAGGGTCGCCGTGTTGGTGATGGTCCCGACGCTGCCCTGGACCTGCGCTTCGATAACGAACGTCACCGTGGCGCCAGCTGGCACGTTCGGAGCCGTACACCGAACGGAATGTGTTGCCTTCGTATATGTGCACTGCGGCGAGACGAACTGGACGACCAACTTCTTCGGATCGAGCGGCAAGACGTCATCGACAACGATCGGACCCGAGTCGGACGGGCCCCCAGACCCGCAGTTCGGCGAGGTGGTGCCCTGTGCGTCTGTCTCGCATCCTGCGTCGTTGTGGACCACGAGTGTGTACACGACAATCGGCGCAGGGTTGCCCGAGCGCTGCGTCGCCTGCTTGTCGAGCCAAAGCTCGGCCACCCGCTTGATGGTCGTGGACGCAGTGTCAGTGTTGTCACTGGTATCGGGGTCGAATGTGCCCGAGGCGACGGACGCCGTGTTCGTCAACAGCGCATCGTGGGGAACCGAGGGTGCCACCTCCACGGTGAGGTACACCGTCTTGCTCTCGCCGGGCGCCATGTCACCGAGGTCGCAGACGACGGTGGCTTGCTGCACGAGCGTACAGACGGTGGCGCCGTTCCCATCGGTGCCGGACTCGAAGGTGGTTCCGGCTGGGATGGTGTCTGTCACGACGACATCAAGGGCTGTGGACGGTCCGTCATTCGTGACGACGATGCTGTAGGTGAGCAGCTCCCCAGCCACCACAGGATCCGGTGAATCGGACTTCGTGATCCGCAGGTCAGCCGCGCCGTCGACTGCCGTGGCGACTGTGTCGAAGTTGTTGGACAGGTCGTCGTCGAAGGTCTGACCCGTCACCCGAGCGTCGTCGTGGATGAGACCCCGGGTTTCCGGCAGCACGTGAACGACGACGGTCATCATGCGGGTGGCTGCTGGTGCCAGCGTGCCGAAGGAGCACCTCGACGGCAGCGCCGCGTTGCTCGGGACGCCGGCGTTGCAAGTGGCCCCGTCGGAGCCGCTCACCGACACGATCGACACGCCGGAGGACACAACATCCTCCACGATCACACCCTCGGCGGTGGAGGGGCCATCGTTTCGGATGGAAATGGTGTAGGTGACGTCGGTGCCGGCGATGGCCGAAGGCGGTCCTTGCTTGTCGATCCACAGGTCCGCCACGGCCATCACGTGGATCGAACCTTGCGCCTGGTTGTTCGACCGGTCGGGATCTGGGGTGGGGGATGTCACGTCGGCGATGTCGTTGATGTCCACCTCCTCGTTCGCCGACACCTCCACGACGACCGTGGCTCGCCCGCTCGAGGTGGGCGATGGCGGAGCGAGGTCGTCCAGCTGGCAGGTGACCACGCCGTCGACCGGCGGCGAACAGCTGCCCTGGCTGGTGGTGATGGCCCCGAACGTGAAGGCGCCGTCGCTGATGTTGGTGTCACGCAAGACGATGTCCCTGGCCGCGGAGGGCCCCAGATTGTCGACGAAGATGGTGCAGAAGCCGGTCTCCCCGGCGCGGAGGTGGCCGTCGGGCTTGCACACCTTCGTCACCTTGAGGTCGGCGAGCTCCTGCACGAAGGTCTTCGCCACCGCTGTGTTGTCGGAGGTGTCCGTGTCGAACGAAGCGCTCGACACAGACGCCCTGTTCTCGATCAGGACTGTCCCGTCGTTCTCGTTGATGACGGTTACCGCCTTCACACGAGTCTTCACGACGAAGCTCTCGCTGTCGTTGGCCGCCAGGTCCCCGAGCGGGCACCGGAGTTGATGTTCAGCGGCGTCGTACGTGCACCCGCCGGTGTCGGAGAGGTAGGTCACCTCGTCGGGTAGATCATCGACGACCACGGTGTCGAAGGCGGTGTCGGGACCGTCGTTGGTGACAGTTATCGTGTAGAAGAGCTCTTCGCCGGCCATCACGGGATCAGGAGCATCGGTCTTCGTGATCCGGAGATCGACCTCCGGGAACTGCTGGCTGGCGTTCTCGAGCAGCCGCACGCCACGGCCCATCTCCGACACCATCAACACGTCGTCGTCTGGGTCGTAGCGGAGATCGATCGCCATCGTGTTGGGGAGATTGGCGTTGCCGAAGCCGCCCCACGTCCCGAAGGACTGGCTCTGTGTGGTGTACACGCCGGTCGACGACCCGACGACCACGGCGTCGAACCCGTTCGCCGGCACGAATGCCAGCGACCACATCTGGCCGGCCGCGATCTCGTCGAGGTTGCCGGTGATGTCCTGCCACGTTGTGCCGGCGTCGGGCGTGTGGTACACGGCGGTGCCGTCGGTGACGAACGCGCTCATCCAGTCGTCGGGGTCGAGGACGATGTCAACCGGCTGGTTGCCCGGATAGGCAGCGACGTTGCTGATTGCGCCGCCCGCGGCGGTCCGGAGGAAGAGCCCACCGCTGGTTCCGAACCACAGAACATCCTCGTTGTCGACGCCACCGCTTCGACCGCCGTAGGCGATGGGCCGGTCGGTGAAGCCGTCCGACGTTCCCCCGGCCGTTGCCAAGTCGGTGAGCGTCGCGCCCTGGTCGGTCGACTCGTAGATGCGGCTGTTCGTCAGGATCACCAGCCGGTTGCCATCCAGCGGGTTCAGCGCCCACGGGACGTAGAACTGCAGCTCTCCCGTCGTGACGTTGCGCTGGAAGAGCGTTTGACCGGCACCGGAGATGTTCAGCGCCGGGAACGTGGATCCGCCGCAGGCGTTCGCGGCGGTGCAGCTGTAGAAGCGGAACCCACCCAAGGAGAAGGCGGAGACCCAGCGAGTCGACGCCACCGCGCTGGAGTCGTCGATGTTGACGACGCCACCGTCACCTTGGGTCACCTGCCGCCAGGTCGTCGACCCCGGACTTGGCTGCTCAGCGTTGCCGACATCCTGGGTGCCACACAGAACGACGTCGGATGTCGTGTCGTACTCGCAGGAGTGACCCTCCTGCAGCTCGATGTCGCCGTTCAGCGCCACCCAGTCGCCCGTTGCATCCTGCGGGTTGGTCTGGCGGTAGACGCCGCCATCGTCGGTCTCGATGATGTCGCCGTTGGAGTCCATCGCCATGTCGCGTGAGTCGGCGTGGGGCGAGGAGTTGCCGGCGGTGCCGTTGTGGGTGATCGGTAGGCACTGGCTGTTGGCGGCCAGCGAGCCGTCGCAGCGGAAGAGCCGTCCGGTGAAGTTGGTAGCGCCGATGGAGTTGGGCCAGGTGTCGTCGTTGTCGTTGAGGATGCCGTTGGGACCGGGGTTCTGGGGCTGGCGGTCACCGCCGACGTAGACGAGATCGGGATCGTTGCGATCGGCGAGGATCGAGAAGTGGGTCGCACCCTGGCCACCCGGCGGGCGGGGTCGCGGCTGGATCCCTACCACCAGCCCACCCTCGTTGGTGGCGGGCGTGTCCATCTGCGTCCAGGTGCCGCCCTGGTCGGTCGAGCGGACCAGCGCGGCCAGCTGTCGGAGCGGCCCGATCACACCGACGTAGACAACATTGTTGCCGGCCGAGTTGTGGACCGAGATCTCCATGTTCACCGAACCGGTGACGACGTTGCCGGTGGCGCCGCCGAAGTTGGTGCCGCCGAGGGCAGTCCAGGTCGCACCGGCGTTGTCGCTGCGGTAGATGCCCTGGCCGTTGACCGACGCATACAACCGGTTGTTGGTCCCGGGATCCGAAGCCAGGTCGTACACCAAGCCGGCCGGCAAGCCGGTGCCGGCCGCCCCAGACACCTGGGTGAAATTCGCGCCGGTGTCCGTGCTGCGGAAGATGCCGCCTCCGGCGGTTCGGGACGCCGCCACGATCACATTGCCGCGCGGAGCCATGCCAATGATGTCCTGGCCGTCGAGGTCGTCACCGCCAATGGGCACCCAGGTGTTCCCGCCGGTCGTCGTACGGAATGCCCCCTCGCGTGGTCCGCCAACGCCATTGAGCGAGCTCCGCCGGCCAATGCCGGCCGTCAACACAAGGTTCGTGCCGATCGTGGGGTCCATCTCGATGACACCCATGGACAAGCCCGCCGCCTCGTCGGTCTGCGCCACCCAGGTCGGGCTGGCGGCGGTGAGGTTGGACGTCCGCCAGATCCCGCCGTTCACACCCCCCACCCATGCGATGTTCGGATCGGTCGGGTGAACAACGACGGTGTGTGCCGCGCCCGCTACGGGACTGTTCTGCGCCCCCATGCCGTCGACCTGGCCGCCAGTGATAGGGCGCGGACCTTGGTCAGCCCACGAGGCCGGCACCTCAGCGCGGGCTGGGGTCGTATGGAGCGCCAGTGGCACGACAAGGCTCCACACAAGGGCGACGACCACAGCCACCGCCCGATAGCGACGGTGCGACGTGAATGAGCTTCGGCCTCCCTGGGGCCCTGCTGCCAAAGCCTCGTCTCCGCTGGGTCGATACGTCGTCATCGTCCTACTCCTTGTCGGCTACGAAACCGAGGTCTTTTGTTGTCCTGCCGCCAAGTACGAGGTACTTGAGCGACCCGCCGATGGCGCCGGTGGCCTGATGCCGCCATCCCATACAGGTGAAGTTCGCGTCGAGCGTCGCGGTCCGGCAGGCCACAGCCACGCCGCCGATGTAGAAGGGGAAGGCTTCGTTGTTCTGGTAAAGCGGCAGATCCTGTGTTCGCGGGTCGGTGACGAAGCCGGTCGCCACGCAGGGCGGGCCGTCCGGCGTCGGTGAGGCGCAGTCCAGCCGGAAGAAGACCTTCGCCTCGACGCTGACGGGCGTGTCGACCAACTCGATTCGACGACGCCAGAGCTCGGCGAACGTCATGCTCTGCGAAGCCACAGAGGTCGCTCGGGGGCTCGATGTCGGCGTCGTGCTGGCGCTTCCCCCCGCCGTGGTTGCCGTGCCAGCAGTCGTCGCCGAGCGTCGAGCAGTGGTGGGAGCCGAGGAGGTCGATGCCGGTGCAATCGAGGTAGCGCTCTGTGCACCTGTCGACGTCGTCGACTCGCCGCCTGTCGTTGTCGATGTAGCGGTTGCAGCGGCGGAGTCCGCGTTCTCGTCCGAGGAGTCGTTGGCGCAACCGGCGACCGCGAGGCACGCGACCAGCGCAGTCCCCCACGCACGGCGGTACACGCGTGCGTGCCGCCTTGCCCCCGCTCCCCCCGCGACATTCATCGCCCCCCAGTACCGCTCCCCCCTGGACACCACCGGTTCCAGGGCGGACTCTACCGCGGGCTACTCAGGTTGTCGAGGCCTTCTTTCGACGGAATCTCCGGTCGACGACCAGGCTCAAACTGGGTTTTCGCGTTCGAGCAGGGGCGGCGAGATCGCGTAAGCCCGCTTCATTTGGTCCCACCAACGCGGTCAAGGGCCCCGCAAGTATTGCGGTTACTCCACGGTCAGCAAGACAGGAGGCCCTTGACGTGATGCAGAGGGCGCCACGCTTCGGTGGGATGCCCGGGTCCGTGGCCGCGCCAGCTCGAGGTCGACGGCGAGTGGTGGCTGATCGTGGAGATGATGGCCACCGGCCGGCGTGCCGACCTATCCGCTCGCAGCTCGACCCGAACGACATAGCCGTCGCTCGGCTGGGCAGTCCTGTCGCGGGACGACCATCGCCCGACCGGCGGCCACGGCCTCGTCGACCGACAGGGAGCAGGGCCATACGAGGGCTAACGGTGGCAACACCGCCTGGGTCCGTCCCGGGCACAGCGACCACCTGATCGGGGATGGCCCACTCACGTACAGGATCGAGCCATCCTCGCCGCCAGCGCCGTCGCGCCACCAATGAGCGCTGCCGCGGCGCCGCTACGTCACCGCGTAGTCACGGGCCAGCGCCGGGCCTCGGCGGAGAACAACCCGACCGTGTCCGTCGTCGACTCGGTCTGCGCCGCCTGAGCACCCTGCGGCCGATCACCATCGCTTCACCCAGAGCGGAGGATCACCGCACCGCCGACGCCAGGCTCGCCAGCGCGCCACGGGCGCGGCGCCTCGGCTCGCCCCGTCGGTACCCCCGCCGTGGAGGCGGCCAGCCGGCGAGCGGCCGAGGGGCCGAGTACCGCGCCCGTCAAGCCGAGCGAGAGAGCTTCGGTGAGATTGCCTGGCTGCTCATCAGGTCCGGATGGAGAAGGAGCTGACCCAGGAGAGGCTGGCCGAGCTGGTCGGGACCAGCCACTCACAGATCTCCCGGATCGAGAGCGGCCGACATCGTACGAATCTCGACACCCTGTGCCGCATCGCCCATGCTCTCGGCCTGCGGCTGGTCCTCGGGTTCGAGAGGACGACGTCGACCGGGCGGGCCAGGCGCGACCTCGTCGCGTTCTGAGCAGTCCGGCCACCACGCCCAGGGGGCCGTCCGTGCGTGCGGGGTGGCACCTGGCCGCGTTCCTCGGTGCTTCGCGTGCGCTCGTCGGTGCCGGCGCCCGGCACGAGATGGACGCCACCGGGCGACCATGCCAGGCCCCTCAGGAGGAGGACGGCAGGTGGCCGGGCGCCACCGGGCGACCATGCCAGGCCCCTCAGGAGGAGGGCGGCAGGTGGCCGGGCGCCACCGGGCCCAGGCCGAGGTCCCTGGCCGCGGCGGCCATCAGGTCGTCGTAGGGTCATGACACCGGCCAGTTCGGGGCCGGCCGCGGCGGCCGCGCACAGGTGGATGGCGTCGAGGGTTCGGACCCCGCCCGGCTCGACCTGGGCCGCGGCCAGGACCAGGTCGCGGTCGACCACCTCCTGGTGGAAAGCATCCAGGTGCGCCAGCGCCACCTCGGTGTCGCCCTCCACGCCCCGGACCGCACGGAGCACCTCTGCCACCGCGAGCTCGCACGTCATGAGGACGTCGTCGGCGGGGAGCCGGGCCCGCCAGGCGGCCAGGGCGGGGCTCTCCACCTCGGCCACCGCCAGCTTCACGATGGCCGACGAGTCGAGGTACCAGGCGCTCACCGCTCCTCGGCCCGTAGCTCCGCGAGGCCCGCCGAGGCCGGCCGGGACGTGGCCACCGGCGCCGGCAACGGCCCGGTGACGGTGGGGGGCTTCATCCGGCCCGACCGGAGCAGGTCGGCCACCGTGCCACCCTGCGACGGCGGGCCGAGGACCGCCACGACCTGCCCGTGCCTGGTGACGGCGATCCGCTCCCCGGCGTGGGCCCGGCGGATCCACTCGCTGGCGTTCTGGCGAAGCTCGCGCACCCCGATGGTGACCATGTGTACACACAGGTGCAGAACGGGGGACTGGACCGGCGGCGAGTGCCCCTCCGGGCGTCGGCCCGGAGCTACCAGCCCAGCCCGCGCGGTGACGGACCGCGGGACAGCGCCGGTACCGTTCCGAAATCTGTCTCATCTGTCACTTCCGATGAGGACGGGCTCCGGAGCCTCCCGTTGCCGGGCGGCGGTGACGGTCCTGTCCAGCACTGGGCTGGTGCCGTCTTGACGGTTCGCCGAGGAGCACCTGGGCGAACCCATGAACCTCTCCTCTCCCCGTCCGTTCGCCGGGGTGACGCCCCGGCCGGTTCCCGGGCCACTCCCGGTACCTGGGTTGTGAGCGACTGCCTCGACGAGGCCGGCCAGGTTGCGGGCTGCGTTGAGGTCCCGGTCGATGACCAGGCCGCACTCGCAGCGCCAGGTGCGCTCGGCGAGGGCCAGGCTTGGCTTTCGCCGACCACAGCCCGAGCACGTCTTGGAGGACGGGTACCACCGGTCGGCCACCACGAGGCGGCCGCCGCACCAGGCCGTCTTGTAGGCGAGCTGGCGGCGCAGCTCGGCCGGGGCCGCGTCGAGCAGGGCCCGGTTCAACCCGGCCTTGCCCCGCCCCGAGCCCTTGGCCGAGGCCGTCATGCCGGCGACGTTGAGGTCTTCGACGACGACGGTGGCGTAGGTGTTGGCCAGACTGGTGGTGAGCTTGTGCAGGCCGTCGGCGCGGGCGGCAGCCACCTTGGCGTGGGTGGCGGCCAGGGCGGCCTTGGAGCGCCGCCAGCGCCTCGACGGCGCCCGGCCCCTGCCCGGGCCCTGCCGGCGGGAGCACCGGCGCTGCAAGCGGGCCATACGCCGGGCGTAGCGGGAGGCGTGCTTGGGGTTGGCCACCACCTCGCCGGTGGAGACCACGGCCAGCGAGCGCACCCCGATGTCGACACCCACCACCACATCGGTTCGGGCCGGCTCCGCCTCGGGGCGTTCGACCCGGCACCCGAAGCTCACATACCAACGCCCGGCGATCTCCGACACCGTGACCGAGAGGATGCGGGCGCTCCCCTCGCCCAGGCGCTCGGCCAGCTTGGTGGTCGGCTCCTTGGTCCGCACCGCCCCGATGCGGGGCAGGCGCACATGGTGGGCGTCGACCACACCGAAGGCGCCGGTCGTGATGCGGTAGGACCGGCGCGAGCCACGCCTGTGGAACCGCGGGAAGCCGACTCGTCGCCCCTTGCGCTCGCCCGAGCGGGAGTCGAAGAAGCCCTTCAGGGCCCGGGCCAGGGCGTCGAGGCCCGACGAGTAGGCCTCCTTGGAGTTCTGCGCCCACCACGGGGCCACCTCCGCCTTGGCTGCGTTCCATCGCCGCCGCAGCGCCGGCAGGGTCCAGGGGACCGGGCCGACCAGCTGG
>JBOGHQ010000418.1:0-6410 GCA_050744785.1 Acidimicrobiales bacterium
GCCTTGCTCACCACGGCCGGCGCCGTGCCAGCCGGGGCCTCGCCGGCGCGGCTCCTGCGGGTGCGCGGCGGGCGGGTGGAGGAGGCGGCGGCATGAGCACCTGGCGGCCGCTGCCGAAGGGCGTGCCTGACGTTCCGGGCCGCATCACCGGCAGCCTGGACCGGCTGGCGAAGGGTCTGGGAGCCCCCGGCGCGGCGGCCCTCGGAGCCGTCTTCGCTCGATGGGCCGAAGTCGTCGGGCCCGACCTGGCCAGCCACTCCCGGCCTCTCCGGCTGACCCGGGGCACCCTGGTCGTGGGGGTGGGGGAGCCGGGCCGGGCCACCGAGTTGCGCTACCGTGCCGGCGAGATCTTGGAGCGCGCCGCGGCCCTCGCCGGCGGGCCGGTGGGGGAGCGGCTGGAAGTGCGGGTGCGGGCCCGCCCTTGAGCCCTTCGTGGCGGTCGTGGCGGTCGTGGCGGTCGTGGCTGTCACCCCCCCGGTGGTAAACTACCAACATTGCAATTCGGGCCGCTGACCAGGGATTTTGCGCCCGGATCGCCTCCATCCCATACCTTTGAAAGGTCGCGCCTGCATGGCAGACAACATGGACGGCGGGCGCCGTCCGGGGTCCTACGACGCGAGGGACATCACCGTCCTGGAAGGCCTCGACCCGGTCCGCAAACGGCCCGGCATGTACATCGGGTCCACGGGGCCCAGCGGCCTCCACCACCTCATCTGGGAGGTTGTGGACAACTCTGTGGACGAGGCCATGGCGGGGCACTGCACGCGCATCGACGTCACCCTGCTGGCCGGTGGTGGCTGCCGCGTCATCGACGACGGCCGCGGCATTCCGGTCGACCCCCACCCGCAGCACCGCAACAAGTCCGGCGTCGAGGTGGCCCTCACCGTTCTGCACGCCGGCGGCAAGTTCGGCGGGACCGGCTACAAGGTCTCGGGCGGCCTGCACGGCGTGGGCGTCTCGGTGGTCAACGCCCTGTCCAGCCGTCTGATCGTGGAGGTCGACCGCAACGGCAACCGGCACCGCATCGAGTTCGCCAAGGGCGGCAAACCGCAAGGCAAGCTCGAGGTGGTGGGCCGGGCCCCTCGGGGCCGCACCGGCACCACCGTCACCTTCTGGCCCGACCCCACCATCTTCGAGGAGGTGGAGTTCCGGGCCCAGACCGTGGTCGAGCGGCTCCAGATGATGGCCTTTCTCAACAAGGGCCTCGAGATCAACTTCAAGGACGAGCGGCCTGGCCACGAACAGCTGGTCACCCACCGCTACGCGGGCGGCATCGTGGACTTCGTCAAGCACCTGAACTCGGCCAAGGAGCCGTTGTTCAAGAAGGTGGCGTCCTACAGCCAGGCCGAGGAGGGCCAGGACGTCGACGTCGCCCTCCAGTGGAACGCCGGCTTCTACGAAGGCATCCACAGCTTCGCCAACGGCATCGCCACCAACGAGGGCGGCATGCACGAGGAGGGCTTCAAGAAGGCCCTCACCAACGTGGTGAACAAGTACGCCCGGGCCAAGAACCTGCTCAAGGAGAAGGACGGCAACCTGCTGGGTGAGGACATTCGGGAAGGGCTCACGGCCATCATCGCGGTGCGCCTCCAGGAGCCCCAGTTCGAAGGCCAGACCAAGTCCAAGCTGGGCAACGTCTCCATCCGGGGCCTGGTGGAGCGGGTCACCAACGAGAAGCTCGCCGAGTGGTTCGAGGAGCACCCCACCGAGGCTCGCCAGGTGGTGGCCAAGAGCACCCAGGCGGCCCGAGCCCGCACCGCGGCCCAGCAGGCCCGAGCCCTCATCCGGCGCAAGTCGGCGCTGGAGGGGGCGGGCATGCCCGGCAAGCTCACCGACTGCTCCACCCGCAAGCCGGAGGAGGCCGAGCTGTTCATCGTGGAGGGCGACTCGGCCGGAGGCTCCGCCATCCGGGCCCGGGACCCGCACTACCAGGCCATCCTCCCCATCCGCGGCAAGATCCTCAACGTCGAGAAGGCCCGGCTGGACCGGATGCTCAAGAACACCGAGATCCAGTCACTCATCGGGGCCATCGGCGCCGGTGTGGGCGACGAGTTCGACCTGCCCAAGATCCGGTACCACAAGGTGATCCTGCTCGCCGACGCCGACGTGGACGGGAGCCACATCCGCACCCTGCTGCTGACCTTCTTCTTCCGGCAGATGAAGGATCTGGTGGAGCGGGGGCACGTGTTCGTGGCCCAGCCCCCGCTCTACTCCACCGTCGTGGGCAAGGAGAAGGTGTACCTGAAGGACGACATCGCCAAGGCCCGCTTCCTCGCCGAGCACCCCAACCACAAGGCCGAGTTCGGCCGCCTCAAGGGTCTGGGCGAGATGGACTTCGGCGAGCTGGGCGCCACCACCATGGCCGCCGACAAGCGGACGTTGTTGCGAGTGACGGTGGAGCAGGCCGCCATCGCCGACGACATCTTCTCCATCCTCATGGGCGACGACGTCCCCCTCCGCAAGCAGTTCATCGTGACGAACGCCAAAGACGTTCGCTTCCTGGACATCTGAGGCTGCTGCATGACTGACCTGATGGTGGGCGGGCCCGGCGACGACGGCGGCGTCTCCGGCATCGAGCCCATCGAGATCCAGGAGGAGATGGAGCGCTCCTTCCTGGAATACGCCATGTCGATGATCACCCAGCGCGCCCTCCCGGACGCGCGGGACGGCCTCAAGCCGGTGCACCGCCGGATCCTGTTCGGCATGCACGAGCTCGGCCTGCGGCCCGACCGGCCCTTCATGAAGTGCGCCCGGGTCACCGGCGAGGTGATGGGGAAGTTCCACCCCCACAACCAGCAGGCCATCTACGACGCCCTGGTCCGTATGGCCCAGCCCTTCAGCCTGCGCAACCCGGTGGTCGACTTCCACGGCAACTACGGCTCGCCCGACTTCCCAGCCGCGGCTGAGAGGTACTGCGTCACCGGCGACACGCTGGTCCGGACGCCCGACGGCACCGTTCCCATCGCCGAGCTGGCCGAGCTCGAGCCCAACGCCGAGGTGGATCTCCACCGCAAGGTGCTCGACAAGTTCGGCAACCCGGTGCTGGCCACCAAGCTGTTCCACAGTGGATCCCATCCCACCGTCCGGCTCCGGACCGCCGAGGGCTACGAGCTCACGGGGACCCACAACCACCCGGTCCTGTGCCTGGAGCAAGTCGCCGGCGTCCCCATGCTGCTCTGGCGGATGCTGGCCGAGGTCAGTCCGGGCACCTACATCGCCATGGCACGACAGCCTGTCACATCGACCGTCGAAGCACTGGACGCCCTAAGCGAGGTCCAACTGGCAGTGTTGGCAGGCGGATTCGTGGCGGAGGGCTTCATCGGCGAGACGCGAGCAGGGTTCAACAACACCGACGAGGACTACTTCGCCAAGGTGTTGGCCGCGTACGACGCCGTTGTTGGTGGACGCCGCTACGTGTACTCACGAGCCCTCAAGTCTGGCCGCATCATCCACGAGCTCGACGTCCAGGACCTCTCCGCGCTCAAGGCCAGCCCCTTGGTGGAGTTGCTCGGTCACAAGGCGGCATCGAAGCGAGTGCCCTCGTTTGTGTGGCGCGGCTCGCTTGGCGTCAAGCGCGCTTTTCTACGGGCGCTCTTTGAGGGTGACGGATCGATGGGTCGCAGCGTCCGGCACTCCCTCGCGGTCTACTGCTCGACCTACAGCGCTCAGCTGGCTCGGGAGGTGCAGCAGCTCCTCCTCGAATTTGGCGTGGTCTCGAAGGTGCGGACGTGCCCGACCGGTGAGATCCGCCTGGCCATCAACAACCGCCGCAACACGAGGCGCTTCGCAGACAATGTCGGGTTCCTCGGGCGTAAGCAAGCTCTCCTTGAGCACAGGCTGGCCGGCATTCCGATGGCCAGTCGCGCACTGTCGAAGGATCGGATCCCGTTCCTCGCCCACTACGTGCGCAGCAGTGCCGGGCGGGGAGGCCTGGAGTGGCTCAAGGGCCACAACATCGACCGGTTCGAGCGCTGGGAGCGCGACGGCGACTTGATCATGTCGAAGATCCGGTCTACCGAGGTTCGCGACACGATCCGGCCGCTCGTGGAGTCGGGCTACTACTTCGCCACAGTGGCTTCGGTAGAGAACGCCGGGGTGCAGCCCGTGTACTCGATCCGGGTTGAGAGCGACTGCCACTCCTTCATCGCCAACGGATTCGTCAACCACAACACCGAGTGCCGCTTGGCGCCCCTGGCCACGCACATGCTGGCGGCGATCGACGAGGACACCGTCGACTTCGTGCCCAACTACACCAACGAGTTCGAGGAGCCCACGGTGCTGCCGGGCCGGTTCCCGAACCTGCTGGTGAACGGGAGCCAGGGCATCGCGGTGGGGATGGCCACCAACATCCCGCCCCACAACCTGGGCGAGGTGATCGACGCCACCATCCACCTGATCGACCATCCCGACGCCACTCCGGACGACCTGGTGGCCTTCGTGAAGGGCCCCGACTTCCCCACCGGCGGGTTCATCCTGGGCCGGGCCGGGATCCTGGAGGCCTACCGCACCGGGCGGGGGAGCATCCGGATGCGGGCCAGGGCCGAGATCCAGGACACCAAGCAGGGCTCCGCCATCGTGGTGACCGAGCTGCCCTACCAGGGGAGCGCGGCGGCGCTCGAGCAGCGGGTGGCGGAGCTGGTGAACTCCCGGGAGCTCGAGGGCATCCGCGACATCCAGAACCTGTCCGCCGGCCTGGACACCAAGATCGTCTTCCCGCTCAAGCGCGACGCCAATGCCAACGTCGTGCTCAACAACCTGTACAAGCACACCCCGCTGCAGACCAGCTTCGGGGTGAACGTGGTCGCTCTCGTCGACGGCGTGCCACGGACGCTCAACCTGGCCCAGCTGCTCACCGCCTATGTAGGGCACCAGGTCGACGTCATCACCCGGCGCTCCCGCTTCCGGCTGCGCAGGGCCGAGGAGCGGGCCCACATCGTGGAGGGCCTGCTCCGGGCCCTGGACATGATCGATGAGGTCATCGCCCTCATCCGGGGGTCGGAGGACCGCAACGCGGCCCGCACCGGCCTGATGGCCGAGCCCTTCTCGTTCAGCGAGGTGCAGGCCAACCACATCCTCGACATGACCCTTGGCCGGCTCACCCGCCTGGGCCGGGCTGATCTCGAGGGCGAGATGGCCGAGCTCCGGGCCACCATCGCCGCGCTGAAGGCCATCCTCGACGACCCGGTCAAGCTGCGGGGTGTCATCAAGGAGGAGCTGGGGGAGATCCGGACCAGGTTCGCCAGCCCCCGGCGGGCCGAGATCACCTACGACCCGGGCGACATCGGCGTCGAGGACCTCATCGACGACGAGCCGCTGGTGGTCACCATGACCCGGGCCGGCTACGTCAAGACGGTCCAGGCCGGGGCCTTCCGCACCCAGGGCCGGGGCGGCCGGGGCATCCAGGGCACCCGCCTCAAGGAGGAGGATCTGGTCAGCACGGTCATCCACACCACGGCCCACGCCTACCTGCTGTTCTTCTCCAACCAGGGCAAGGTGTACCGGCTCAAGGCCCACGAGGTGCCCATGAAGGAGCGGACCGCCCGGGGGACGGCCATCGTCAACCTGCTCCCCCTCGTCGGCAACGAGCACATCCAGGCCATCATCGACACGCGGGAGTTCGGCGACGACGAGTTCCTCGTCTTCGCCACCAAGCTGGGCCAGGTCAAGAAGACCACCTTCTCGGAGTACGACAAGTCCCGCCGGGACGGCTTCATCGCCATCACCCTGAAGGAGGGCGACGAGCTGGTCCGGGTGATCCGAACCGGTGGCGAGAACGACGTGTTCATGGTCTCCCGGTACGGCCAGACCATCCGGTTCTCCGAGACCGAGGTTCGCCCCACCGGCCGGGCCGCCCAGGGCGTGATCGGGATGCGGTTGCGGGAGGACGACGAGGTCGTGTCCTGCGACGTGTTCCGTGAGGACGCCGCCATCCTGCTCATCACCGACGCCGGCTTCGGCAAGCGCACCCAGCTCGACAGGTTCCCCCGCAAGGGGAGGGGAACCATGGGGGTGAAGGGCATCAAGCTCACCGCCCGCCGCGGCTACGTCGTGGCCGCCTTCATGGTCGGCCTCGACGACGAGATCATGCTGGTGTCCTCCACCGGCGTCACCGTGCGCCTGCCCGTGCGGGGCATCCCCTCCCAGGGCCGCGACGCCACCGGCGTTCGGGTCATGAACCTCGACACGGGCGCCACGGTGGCCTCGGCCGCCCCCATCCTGGCCACCGACGAGAACGGGTCCAACGGCAAGTAGGGCCCGGCCCTCCGCTTCCCCCTCCAGGACGACCGAGTGTGGAGGTGCGATGTGGACGAGCGCGGGCAGGTGCTGCCCTTGGTGGCTCTCGTGGTCGTGGTGGCCGGGTTGGTGTGCCTGGCCGCGGGCAAGGTGGGCGGAGCGGCGGTGGCCCGGGC
>JBOGHQ010000419.1:0-3777 GCA_050744785.1 Acidimicrobiales bacterium
GGGGGGGGGGGGGGGGGGGGGGGCGGGCGGAGTGGTGTCCCCGCCGGCGTCGCCGCCGGCGTCCTTGCCCTTGGTCTTGTCCAGCTTGTCGGCGAGCGAGTCGACCTTCTGGAGCTTGTCGGTGTACTTGCCCTTGGTCTTCTTGTCGACGAAGTCCGTGGCCTTGTCGACGCCCGAGGCGATCTTGTCGCCCTGCTTGTCGACAACGCCCTTCACCGTCTTGGCCAGCTTCCCGAGGTTCATGCCTTCACCGTAGACCCCGAGCCTGTCGAAGTGGCTCAGGGCGCGCCGATCTGCACCACCTGCTGGAACGTGGCCGGTTGGTCCACGGCGCCGGCGGCACGGTGGTGAGGCGCAGGGCAGAGTGCTCGATCAGGTCGTCGGCGACGGCCACCAGGAGCAACCGTGGCACCTGGGCCGCAACAGGTCGTCCTATCCGCCGGTGGTGGCGGTTGTGGACGGGGCGGGCGGGTCCTGGACCTTGGCCGGTGGCTCGAAGGCGTCGTCGTCGACGTCGGTCTCGACCTTGGACGCCACCAGCTCGGTGCCCGAGAAGGTGAACTTCACGGGGACGCCGTCCTCCCTGAGGCACAGCATGTCCCCCGTGTCCTTGTCGAGGGTGTAGCAGTCCGCCTCGGACCCGGCCACGTCGGCCTTGGCCGCCGTCACGTCCTTGCCGTTGAGCGACGACACCAGCGACTCGATGATGCCGGCGTCGCGGCCTTCGGCCGTGACTGTGGACGCGGCCCGCTGGCACACCCAGTCCACGTCCTGGTTCCGCTGGCACAAGACGTTGCGATCCTCGAGGACGAAACCGACGGTCTCCTGGCGGCCTTGCCCCGGCGCCTCGGCCACCAGGGACTGGCGGGCCAGGTCGCCCTTCCACCACACCTCGACGGTGAGCTTGGCCCCCGGCGGCTCCTTCAGGGCGCCGTCGAAGACGATGTGCACCTCCCGGTCCCGGGCCCCGGCCAGGCGGTCCACCAGCTGCTCGGCCGTCTCGTTGAGGGGCTGGGTGGAGGACGTCGTCGTGGACGGGCCGGCCACGTCGCCGTCGTCACCGTCGCCATCGCGGACGGCGACGGCGACGGCGCCGATGACACCCCCTGCGAACAGCAGGACGAGGCCGAGGGCTATGACTCGCTTGTTCAAGGTGGCGATGACGCTAGCCAGCAAGAGCAATGAGAGAGCGATCACCAGCTTGGTGGACTCGCCGCTCATGGCCACGCTTGCGGCCGTGTCGGTGGCCACCACGCGGTAGTAGTCGGTGCCCAGCGGGAGCGGCGACGCCAGGTTGGCGCCCTTGCCGTCCCCACAGGGTCTTGCCCGACAGGGTCTGGCCCGGCGTCACCGGGAGTCGCCGGCGTTGAGAGCCCGCACCGGTGGGGCGGGAGGTCGAGCTGGTGCGGGCCCGGGCCGCCCCGTGCCGGCCGAGATCGGCGGGTGGACCGACGACGTCAACCGTCTCCAGCCACGGACGCTCTTGCTCCCCGAGGAACGCGCCGGACTCCACGCCCGCTTCGAACAGGTCCATCCCTTCCTCGCCGGCAACGGACGAGCGGGACGGCTTCTTCTCAATCTCATCCTCGTCCGGCTCGGCTATCCGCCGGCGATCGTCTACAAGCGCCAGCGGGCGGACTACCTGCGTTCACTCCGCCGGGCCGATCAAGGGGATGCCGGCCAGCTGGGGGAGCTCCTGGCGCGGGCCGTCCTGGACAACCTCTACCGCTTCGTCGTGCCGGCGATCGCTAGCCCGGCCCGACTGGTGCCCCTCGCGGCCCTGGCCGACGGGCGGATCAACGCCGATGCGCTGCGCACCGCTGCGGTACGGGGGCGCCTTCAGGCCACCCGGGGCGCTGACGGGCAGTGGAGGAGCACCCGGAACTGGGTTGACGACCATCTCCAAGCCCGTTACCGCCGGACGGTTTCGCCGGACGGCGTGTCGTGACTCGCTTCGCAGTGGACGCCCGCAGTTCGAGCGAACGTTGCCAACAACCTCCCGCGACCTGGTCCCGGCCCCTGGCGCGCCAAGGCCGCCGCCCGAGTGGGGCGGCGGCCAGGACGCGGTTGGCGGTGGCAGTTACTCGACGAGCTCGACCGCGACGAGGGCGGTGAAGCGGGGGTAGTCGTCTCCGTGGGAGACCGTCTCGAGCTGCATGCAGCCCTTGCCGGCCCATACCTGCGGGTCGAGCCCGAAGGCGGTGCAGGGGGTCAGGGTGTCGACGCTGTCGACGCTGACGATGCCGCTGCTGGCCACGTTCCACTTGGCGTCGCAGCTCCCGTTCGAGCCGTACTCGTGCGCCACGCCGGTGCCCATGGAGCAGAACTCCACCAGCCCGTCGGCGTCCCGCTCGGAGGCGCTCACGTAGATGGTCGGGAGGAAGCCCTTGACGTTCTTGGCCAGGTAGAGGCTCCGGCCCCGCGGGATCGACACCGTGGCGGGGTCGCTCATCTTGTCCTCACTGAGGGTGCCCACCGTGGTGTCGCCCATGCCCCAGGCGAAGCTCAGCTCGCCCCGGTTCTTCCAGCTGGAGTCACCGTCGTGGGTGACCTTGATGTCGAGGAAGGTGAACAGGACGTCGTGCCCCGGCTCGGGCGGCGTCGTGAACGAGCCGACCTGGTAGGCGCTGCTGCCCTTCTCGTCGATGGCCCGCACCACGATGTGGTACGTGGTGTCGCCCTTGAGGTTGTTGAGCGTGGTCGTCCAGCTCTTGCCGTACTCGGCGGTGCTCGACGTCGACGCCACCTCGCTCAGGCTCGGGATCCCATTGTTGTAGGCAGGGGCCTTGGTCGACGCCTGGGCCACGAACTTGGCGGGCGTGTTGCTCGCCACCTCCAGCTTCTTGGAGGAGAAGTCGGCTCCGGGCGAGAGCAGGGCTTTGGTGATGCACTGCAGGGCGCAGCCGGCCGGGCCGCCGGCGTTGGCCAGCCCACCCGGGTTCTCGTAGGGGGTGATGGTGGTGAAGGCGGTCGAGCGGGTCGAGGTCTTGCCGTTGCCGTCGGTGGCCTTGACCACCAGGTAGTACTTGGTGGCGGCCTTCAGGGGCGACAGGGAGGTCGTCCACTCGGTGCTGTTCTGCGGCGAGGACGCCTTCGGGAGCACCAGGACGTTGGGCGGCTGCTCGGCCCACCACACCTTGATGGTGGCGGGAGTGTGGGTCTTCACGTCCAGCTTCAGGTTGGGTGAGGTGAGGTTGGGCGTGAGGATGGCCTTGATGATGCACTGGTTGGCGCACCCGCCGGCGTCCTCGCCGGCACTCAGCTGCCCGTTGCCGGCCACGATGTCCTTGCCGAAGGTGGGCCGGAAGGCGTGCACGTCGACGTAGTGGTTGTGGCCCGGCTCGCTCACCTTGATCTTGAAGTCGATGGCGCCGGGATCGTAGGCGTCGGAGTCGATGGTGAACCCGACCTTGGCGGTCGAGCCGGCGGCCAGCGTGCCGTTCTTCGACGCCAGGGCCACCGACGGCACCGTGGCCGCCGTCCAGTTGACGTCGCCCTTGCCGCAGTTGGAGACCGACAGGGCAGAGGCCATCGTGCCGGACGGCAGGACGGCGGGGTCCGGGGCGACGAGCAGCGAGGCGCCGGCCTTGAGGCTGGTGCAGCCGGTGCCGGGCAGCGGCTCGAGCGGACCGTTGCCGACGCCCTGGCCGCCGCCGGCCCCATCCGGCTCCTCGACGTTGGCGCCGCCGTCGGGGTAGCCCTCGGAGTCGTCCTCGGCCTCCAGCCCGGCCTCGGTCGCCTCGTCGGCGCCGCCGGACTGGCTCGACTGGCCGGCGG
>JBOGHQ010000420.1:0-1979 GCA_050744785.1 Acidimicrobiales bacterium
GTCCCTCCCCCCCCGGCGCAGGTCGCCACTCCCCAGCCCCCCCTTCTGGACCTGGATGACGACATCCTCCCCAACAGGGGCGGCAAGCGCTGGTTGCGCCGGTAGCCGCAACAAGGCGAACTGGTCCCGATTTCGATACCGGAGCGGTACCGAAATCGGGACCAGTTCGAGGTGGGGTGGCTCAGGAAGCGCGAGCGGCGCCGGCCAGCACGTGCTCGACCAGGGAGATCAACGTCTCCTTGACCGAGCTCCGCTGGCGGGCGTCGCAGTACACGATCGGCACGTGCTCGCCGATGGCCAGTGCCTCACGCACGGCCGGCTCCCGGTGGGCGGCGATGCCGTTGAACCGGTTGACGGCCACGATGAAGGGCAGGCCGCAGTTCTCGAAGTAGTCGACGGCCGGGAAGCAGTCGGCCAGGCGGCGGGTGTCGACCAGCACGACGGCGCCGATGGCGCCCCGCACGAGGTCGTCCCACATGAACCAGAACCGGGTCTGCCCGGGCGTGCCGAACAGGTACAGGCGCAGGTCGGCGGCCAGGGTGATGCGGCCGAAGTCCATGGCCACCGTGGTGGTGGTCTTCTTGACGGCCTGGCCGGCGTCATCGACGGCGGTGCTGGCCTCGGTCATGGCCGCCTCGGTGGTGAGGGGCTGGATCTCGGAGATGGCGCCGACGAACGTGGTCTTGCCCACCGCGAAGCCGCCGGCCACCACGATCTTGACCGGCTTGGGGGCCGGCGCGCCGTTGGCCGCGGCGTCACAGGGCGCGAATGCCATTGAGAACCCTTTCCAGGAGCACGATGTCGGGACGGCTGTCGGTGGACGGCTGGTGGACCTGCACCAGGCCCTCCTCGGCCATGTCGCCCACCAGGACCCGGGCCACCCCGATGGGCACCTGGAGGTGGGCGGAGATCTCGGCCACGGAGACGGGCGTGACGGCCAGGTCGGCGATGGCGCGCCGCTCCAGGACCAGGGCGGGGCTGCCCGTCGCGGCCTCGGTGGCCACGACGAGCGCCTCGATGGCGAGCTGGATCTGGGACGTCTTAGAGCGCGTGCGTCCGCCGGTGAGGGCATAGGGCCGGACCAGTCGCCCTGGCCCCTTGTTCCCCTTCGCCGTGCTCATCCGGGGAGGGCCCGCTGCAGCTCAGCCCTCAGGCCGGGGGTGAGCATGGCGCCCGCCCGGCGCACGAACAACGCCATCTCGTAGCCCACCAGCCCGATGTCGCACTGGGCCGAGGCCACCACGGCAAAGCAGCTGCCGTCGCTGATCGAGGTCACGAGCAGGAAGGCCTGCTCCATCTCCACGATGATCTCGTTGACGCGGCCCCCGCCCAGCGGGCCCACCGCCCCGTAGGCCAGACCAACGAGGCCGGATGCCACCGCCGCGAAGCGGTCGGCGCCGGCCCGGTCGAGCCCTGGCGACAGGGCGAGGAGGAGGCCGTCGGAGGAGACCACCACCGCCTCCTGGATGCCTGGGACCTTCTGGCAGAAGGTTTGCACCATCCAGTCGAGGTTGGGGGTTCCGATGCTGTCGGTCATGACCGCTCCTGGGTGTCGGGGGACTGGTCGTCCACGCCGGTCTGACGCCCCCGCTGCACCCCCGAGCGGTAGCTCGACAGCAGGCTGCGGACCTCCTCGGGGAGGCGGTCGGCGGCAGACGACGACGGACTGTTGGTCGGAGCCGGAGCTGGTGCCCGGTCGATCTCAGGGGGAAGGGAGGCCTTGGGGACACGGCGCACCAGGCCGTTGGCGGTGGCCCGCTCCAGGTGGCGCTGGTAGTTGTCCTCGGCCGCGGCGCGGGCACGGCCCGCCCCCCGTGCCGGGATGTCGGGGGCGGCCTGCTGCTGGCGGTCGCCGGAGGCGGCGAAGCGGACGGGCCGCTGGACCGGCACATGCCGGGGCGGCGGGGCCGGCGCGGTGGACCGGGGCTCCGGTGCAGCCGTGGGGACGGCGGCAGCCGGCTCCTCCGACGGTGCCGGCG